>JBAQLW010000090.1:0-13649 GCA_049302175.1 Rectinemataceae bacterium | reverse complement strand
GCCGGCAATCAAGCCATGGCGACCTGTGGGGAACTTGGCGTTGTGCGCGAGGAGAATCTCGTCGCCGCGGCTGATGAGGGTGATGACGGCGGGAGAGATGCGGGGAAACCAGGCGCGGCCGCAGGATTCGCAGACCTTGGCGCGTTCCTGGTCGCGGCCGCGCCCGTCGACGAGGAGCGAGCCGCAGAAAGCGCAATAGCGCGAAACGAAGGACCAGTGGGCGTAGGCTCGGGCCTTGAGGATGAATGAGGCCGATCCCTGCGGAGCCGATCCGATGAACTGGCGCACCGGAACGCGGGCGGCGCCCTGTATGCTCGCAGCCTGGTCGTCATTCAGCTCTATGGCTCTGTAGGTTCTGCCGTCGTAGTCGAAGGCCGCGCTGGCGAAGTCCGACGGAAAGTCTTCCCTTTTCAGGGCCGCGGCGCGGCCGGGGAGCGGCAGCGTGTCGAAGAGGGGCAAGCCCGAAACAGGTTCCTCCCACGCCGGCGGAAGAATGAGATCGGGGCCGCAGAACAGCGAAAAGCCTGAAGCGTTCGAATCGGACATGGGGCGCTTTATCCTCTAATGGTGCAGCACTGTCTCTTCGATGACCCTGAGCTGCGATCGATACAGACCGGTGATGTTGGTACCGTAATCAGCCACGAGCCGGAGCATATCGCGGGGGCTATTGTCCTCGTCCATGCCGTTGATCCTGTCGCCCGCGTCGCCCAGGCCGGGCATGATATAAGCCCGCGCGTTGAGGATGGGATCCATCCACAGCGTGTGCACGGTGACGTTCTCGATAGCCCTTACGATCCTGAGGCTTCCCTTGAGGGCGGAGATGACGTTGAGGAACTTGACCGATTTAGGCTTGACGCCGTTGTCGAGGAGGTATTTCACCACCGTGACGAGGGAACCGCCCGTGGCGTTCATGGGATCGGCGAAGACGAGATTCTTGCCGTCCAGTTCCTCGAGCTTGAAGTAGGAGCGGTCCAGGTCGAGGATGTACTCCATAGTCGTCTCGCTCTTCGTGTCGTCGCGCTTGATCTTGAAGAGGGCGAAGGGGGTCAGATAGCCGGTGGAAGAGTATTCCTGTATTTCCTTGGAGACGATCATCGATGGCAGGAGGGCGCCCCGGAGCATGACGCACATCACCGTATCCGAAAGCTGGGCATCGATGTTGGGTATCTTGTGCACGGCGTAGTTCTGTACGGGAATGCCCACGGGCGTCTTCACGATGAGGTAATTCTTGTTGGGATTGACGCCGCCGCCGAAAGCGATATTGAAGAGAAGCTCGAAGGCGCGCTGGACGTAGTAGACGAATTCCTGGCGCCCCGTCTCGATATCGCGCAGCTTGGCGATGAGGCGTGAAGCCTCGCCGTGATTCTCGTGCGGCGTCACGAAGGAATACACCTGGATGCGCGGCTCGCTCGCGCAGATCTCCTTCATCAGGCTTCCCATCGTATTGTAAAGCTCTATGAGGGCGGCTTCTTCCTTCTTCTTCTCAGCCTCTGAATGGCTTGTGCCAAGAATATTGAAGGAAACCATAGCCTGGCGGTAAAGAAGGTCCATCTGCGCGAGATAGGCGTTGTCCTTGGCCGAGAGATAACCGTCCAGATCCTGGGCTTTCAGGATGATCTTGCTCACTTCCGCTCCCCTTCTGGCGGCAGGCCTCCAAGTAGCCCGCCGGAATTATCGATCCAAGATCAGAGCGTCGTGATTTCGCCGAGCGTGCCGTTTCCGATGCCCGCGGCGTTGCCTTCATCGAAGTCGAGGTGGCATTCGAGGGCATAGGCGGCGTTGACGCGGCAGACGACGTTGAGGAAGATCGCTCCCCTCTCGCCCCCGGCCTTGAGATTGACGAGCTGCTTGTCGACGACACCGAAACGCTTTGCCTCGTCAAGGTTGAAATGGATGTGGCGCTTGGCGATGATGAGTCCCTGGGTTTTCTTGATCGAGCCCGCTGGACCGATGATCTCGAAGGCGGCGCTACCGTCAAGATAGCCCGATTCGCGCACGGGGCAGCCGGGAACGCCCAGCTTGAACTGATCGCTCGCGAGAATCTCGCACTGGGTCTCCTTGCGTTCCGGCCCGAGTATCCTTACGCCCTCGAAGGTACCCTTAGGTCCTTTGATGGTGACGGTTTCAGCGCAGGCGAACTGTCCCGGCTGAATGAGATCCTTGGTCTTGGTGAGCTGGTGTCCTTTCCCGAAAAGGATATCGAGATCGTCGCGGCTCACGTGGACATGACGGTTGGAAAGGTTGATGACAACTTTGGTTTCGGGCATTCGGATTACTCCTTGCTTGGGGGCGACTCGAAGCTTCGAGCCTGATTCAGGATAGTCGCAGGTCGAGGACTGGTCAAGGTCCAGGACTCCTCAGCTCGCGTGGGTGATGGCCTGATCCACGGTCCAGCCCGAATGGACAAGGCCGCTCATGGCTTCTACCATGGCGTGGGTGCGCCCCTGAGCCCAAATGTTGCGGCCGATGGCTATGCCCGCCCCTCCGGCCTGCAGGGACCAGTACACATCCTCGAAGAGGCTTTTCAGGCTATCATTCTTTTCGCCGCCCAGTATGACAATGGGCACGGGGCAGCCTTCCACCACGCGGCGGAAGGAATCGGGATCGCCCGTGTAGTAGGTCTTGACGATATCGGCCCCGATTTCCTGAGCAGCGCGCGCGGCAAGCCTGATGTTCTCCGGATCATTGGATTTCTTGCCCTCCATCTTCGCCATAGCCTCGATCATGACGGGCAGGCCCAGAAGCTCACAGTCGCCTACGGCAAGCGAAGCCTGCTTCGTGAAATCACCCTCACGCCTGTGGCCGAACTTCACGGTCATCGCGACGCCGTCGGCCCCATAGGCGATGGCGGTCGAGGGCTCGCAAATGAGCTCTTCCTCGAAACCCCCGCCCAGGACGGTGAAGCCCCCCGTTAGCCTGAGGATGATGGACGTGCCGCGGTCCCACGCGCCGAGGGATGCGCGGACAAGGCCCCGTGTGGCGAGTATCGCGTCGGCGCCCGCCGCCATGCAGTCGCGCACGACGCAGGCGGGGTTCTCTATTCCCTTGACCGGTCCGGCTATCCCGCCGTGGTCGACGGCGACGATGACAGTCCGCCCGTCCGATTTGTTCAGAATGCGGTTCATGCGTATGCTTTTGCCGTACATGCTCACTCCTTGTCTACCTTTGAAAGATCGGCGAAGACGGACTTCAAGGCTCGGTAGCTCTCCCGGTAAAGTCCGAACATTTCCTCATAGAGGGTTCGGAGGGCGGGATCGGGTTCATGGACGCGTTCCATGGTCACCAGGTCCTCTGCTGCCTCGGCGGGACCCCTGTACTCGCCCAGGGCCGAGAGGGCGAGGCAGAGACCGCCCATGAGTTCGGCGTGCGGAAATCGCGAAACGATGAGCGGACGGCCCGTGATATCCGCCTTGATCTGGTTCCATACGGGATTCTTCGCCGGATTGCCCGTCACCCTCAGCTCGGAAACCCGACCCCCCAGCGACTCCATCGTTTCGATCACATCGCGCATGGCGAAGACTGTCGACTCCACGACGGCCCTCCCCATCTCGGAGCGGCCATGGTTGAGCGTCAGGCCCACAAAGGCACCGCGGGCATCGGGATCCCAGATGGGGGCGCGTTCCCCCGAAAGATAGGGCAGGAAGAGGAGATGGCCGGCCCCCGGCCTTACCTGGCAGATTTCCCCGAAAAAACCTTCATAGTCCTCGCAGGAATCCCCGGAAGCTTTCCTGAACCAGGAGACAGCTTTGCCGGAGGTGGAGATGACACCTGAAACATTGAGATAGGGTTCGATGACATGGGGCATGAGGAGGAGGCGGGAGTCGTCGGGAAAACTTCCCGAATGGCAAAGGTTGATGCCTTCGGAGGTGCCAGCCCTGTCGCAGGCGCGGCCGGGTTTCGTCGTCGCGGTACCGATGAGGGAAACGACGAAATCAGGGCCGCCAGATACGACAGGAACGCCCTCAGGCAAGCCGAAGGCTCCAGCCGCGCTCCGCGTCATCGTTCCGACGATTTTTCCCAACTTGATAAATGGAGGAAACTTCACCTCATCCAGGCCAAGGGCGCGAATGGAGTCGGCATCCCATATGATGGGCTGGAAGCCTTCGGCGGGCAGGAAGCTGCGCCATTCGCCCGTCATTCGTCCACAGATGTATTCAGGGCAGGAGGAGAAGTGAGCTGTACGTTCGTAGATATCGGGCTTGTGGCGCTTAAACCAGAGTGCCTTGGGAAGGTTGTAGGTGGGGTCGAGGAAACGTCCCACCGCCTGGCCGGCCAGTATGGCTTCCTCCACGGCGCGCCTGTCCATCCACGTGATAGCCGGAGCGAGAGGATCGCCCGAGGCATCCACCGGCACGAGGGTCGGGCCATTTCCCGAAATAACGACGCACTCCACTGCTCCAGGACTTCCGTGGCTGGCGGCCGACATCAGGATCGGCACGAGGGTGGCGAAAGCGTCGGTCCAGGATGCCGGGTTCACCTCGTGGGCGACAGGATCCAGCGAAGCCAGAGGCTCGATGGGCCTCGATCCCAGGGCCAGGCAAGCGCCACCCCTGTCGAAGAGGCCGGCCTTGACCGAACTCGTGCCTATATCTACCGCGAGGATCATGGGGCTTCGTGCTCAAGAAGGACGCGGAAGGCCGTCTTGGAAAGGGCCGTCCTGAATCCCTCGTCTATGGTGGAGAAGGAAGTGACAGCGCTCACCAGGGGCTTCACGTCGACCTTCCCGAAGGCGAGGAGACGTACAGCCTGGAGGAAATCCTCTTCCAGGCGGCCCTCCGTGCCCGTGATCAGGAGCTCCTGTCTGTGGATGGCGTTGGCGTCCACGGGAATGGACATCTTGTCTTCGTACGCGGTGTAGATATTGAGTCTGGCCGCCTTGGCCAAAGACTCGATGGCGCTCGAGAAGGCGAGAGGCGCCGGACTCGTCACGACGCAGGAGGAATAGCCGAGACCGCCGGTGATCTCCTTCGCGAACTTCGGTAGATCAGTGACCGAGGGATCCACAACGAAATCGGCGCCGAGAGCCTTGGCCGTCTCACGGCGCGCCGGATCGGGATCGCTCACCGTTGTCCGGAGGCCCATGCATCGCGCCACGAGGAGGTGGAGCATGCCCATGGCGCCCGCTCCGACGATGAGAAGGTCTTCGGTCATCGCGACCTTGAGGCGCTTGAGCGAATGGATGCAGCAGGCCAGGGGTTCGGCGAAGGCGGCTTCCCTGTAGGACAGGCTGTCGGGCATTGGATGGACCTGGGAGGGGCGCACGGCTATGTACTCGGCGAAGCCGCCGAGTACACGCTGGCCTTTCTTGAAGCGGTTGGCGCAGAGGTTCGATTTGCCTATGCGGCAGTAATAGCATTCGCCGCAGCGCAGGACGAGGTCGAGGGCCACCCTGCCTCCCGGGAGGAAATCTCCCACGACCGCCGGCCCCACCGCCACGATCTCGCCTGAAGCCTCGTGCCCGGGGATGACAGGCAAGGGCATCTTCATGGCCCCCGTGTACAGGCGCTGCTCCAGCGTGCAGATGCCGCAGGCCTTGAGCTTGATGAGAATCTCCCCGTCGGCGGGGATGGGATCGGGCAATTCCCTTATCTCGAAGACCCCTGGGGCCATAAGCATCGCGGCTTTCATATTTCCTCCTCGGGTTCTTATCCTTCGATCTTCATTTCACACCACTCGCCGAAATCGCATTCGGCGCACTGCCTGCCGGGGCATTCGAAAAAGTTCTTCACGGTTTCCAGCTGGCGGACATGCCAGCGCAGGTCCTTGAGTCTGGCTTCGGCCTCTCTGACAGCCCGTTCTTCGACATTCATCCGCTCCTTGTACTTGCTCACGAGCAGGTTTTTGCAGGCTTCTCCGGAACGGTCGCTCGCCGCGACGACGAAAAACTCCTTTATCTCGCCGAGGCTCAGTCCGTAGGATTTCAGCTGTGCGATTCGCTTCAGGTAGATTATGTTTTTCTCGGGATAGCGCCGGTGCAAGCCTTCGGTTCGATCGCTGGACTTCAGCAGCCCCAGCTCTTCGTAGTACCGCACTGTCCTCACGGTGAGGCCGAACATGGAGGCGAGTTCCCCTATCTTGTAGTTTCCATCGTTATTCTTCATGATGAGCGGTGAATTCCCCTTGCGCATTTCCGATGCTATGATACAATGAATCTTACATGACCATTTATCTTACGTCAAGTATGATTTCATGTAGATTTACTGAAGGAGACATTATGAAAAGGATTTTTCTTCTGAGTCTCGCGGTCGTGGCATTTGCCTTTCCCGTCTTCGCCAAACCAGTGAAGATCGCCGTCTTCATCCCCGGAGTACGCGCGGGAAGTCCCATCTATGATACCATGGCGAAAGGTGTCGAAAAGCTCGTGGCCGAGACGCCGGGAGCCACGATGAAAGTCTATGAGGCTGGATTCAACCAGGCCGAATGGGAGGAGAAACTCACCAGTCTCGTTGCAACGGGCGAGTATGACTACCTGGTCACCTCCAATCCTTCCCTGCCCGATCTCATCAACAAAATCTCCCCCGCCTTCCCCACACAGAAATTCATTTGCGTGGACGGCCAGCTCGCGGGCAATCCCAACCTCTACACGGTGCTCTACAATCAGCTTGAGCAGGGCTACGTGACAGGCTATCTGGCCGGCCTCGTCTCGATGAGCAACCTGCCCGGCGCCAATCCCGACAAGAAAGTGGGCTTGATCATGGGGCAGCACTACCCCGTGATGGACAAAATCATCGCCCCTGGCTTTGAGCAGGGACTCAAAGCCGCTGATCCGGCTTTCCAGCTGGATGCCCGCGTCGTCGGCAACTGGTTCGACGCCACGAAGGCCGCCGACCTCGCCAAGAGCATGATAGCCTCGGGCGTCGACGTCATACTCCCCATCTGCGGTTCGGCCAGCCAGGGTGCCCTCAAAGCGACCCAGGACGCGGGCAAGTACCTCGTGTTTTTCGACGGCGACGAGTACGCACGCGCACCGAAAAGCATTCTTGGCTGCGCCGTCCTCCATCAGGAAGAACTCACCTACAAGACGCTGAAAGCTGCCTTCGACGGCACCCTGCCTTTCGGCAAGGCCGAAGTCGTGGGCATGGCCGATGGCTATATCGAGTTCCTGAACAAGAGCCCTTCCTATTTGGAGGGCGTGCCGGCGGCTGTTCGGACCAAGGTGGATGGAGTGATAGCCCAGATAAAATCGGGCAAGCTCCAGTTCAAGGTTCCCACGCTCTGAGAAAAAGGCGAAGGCAATAGCGATCGATGGACGCTCTCACGATGGAAGGCATCTCGAAGTACTACGCAGAGAGCGACACCCTGGCCAATGACGGAGCCTGGCTGAGCGTGGCATCGGGCGAGATTCACGCCCTCGTCGGGGAAAACGGGGCGGGCAAGACAACCCTCATGAAGGTTCTCTACGGCCTCGAAAAACCTGATGAGGGAAAAATTCTCCTCGATGGCGCCGATGTCCGGATTGCCAGCCCTATCGACGCCGGAAGGTTGGGCATTGGAATGGTGCACCAGCATTTCATGATCGTGGACGATTTTACCGTCGCCGAAAATGTAGTCCTCGGCGCCGAGCCGAGGATGGCAGGCCTTTTCTACGATGCGCGCGAAGCCCGGCGTTCCGTGGGCGCGACGATGGCGCGCCACGGCTTTTCACTGGATCCGGCCCGCTTGGCCGCTTCCCTGAGCGTCGGGGAGCGCCAGCAACTTGAGATAGTCAAACTGCTCCACAGGGAAGCGCGCTTTCTCATCCTGGACGAGCCTACGGCCGTACTCACCGAACAGGAAGTGAAAACGCTTTTCGGAACCCTGCGTTCCCTGCGCGCTTCAGGACACACAATCGTACTGATCACCCACAAGGTGAAGGAAGTGAAGGAGATTTCGGATTCCGTCACCGTTATGCGATCAGGACGGACCGTGGACAGGTTCAGAACCGCCGACATCGACGAATACAGCTTGTCGTGCCACATCATGGGCAGCTCCAGCTATCCGCTTTTCACAAGAACCCCTTCACGGACTTTCAGCCCCGAACCCATCCTCGAAATCGAGGATGTATGCCTTTCTAAAAGCGCCGGCGAGGCTAGACAGCTCAGCCAGGTGAGCCTCAAACTTCGCCCGGGCGAGGTCCTGGGTATCTGCGGCGTGTCGGGCAATGGAGTCGGCGAACTTGAAGATGTCCTTGGAGGATTCAGGCGACCCGATTCAGGCAAGATTTCCCTCAAAGGAAAGCCTCTGCCCAAGCGAAGGCTTCCCGCTCGCTCGGGGTTTGGTCTGGGATATGTGCCCGCCGACAGGATACGGCGAGGAGCCAATACCGGGCTTTCGATGACGGAGAACTACATTGCTCTCGACAGGCCCCGCTACTTCCCGCGGGGCATGCTGGACGCGGCGGCGGCGCTCGAGGCGATAAGGGGCGCTATCGTGGATTTCTACATCAAAGGCCGTCCCGAACAGCTCGCGGGCCAGCTGTCCGGCGGAAACATACAGAAGCTCATACTCGCCCGCGAGCTCGCCCCGCCCCTGTCTCCCCTCATGATTTTTTCGGAACCTACGTGGGGACTCGACATCAGCTCAACCGAGTTCGTTTACGAAAAAATCCTGGAAGCGAGGGACGCAGGATCGGGCATCCTTCTCCTTTCATCCAACCTCGACGAGATATTGGAGCTCTCCGACAGGGTTTCGGTGATGTACAGGGGCAGGATCGTCTGCGATCTGCCGAATGATGGCAGCCTGACGAAGGAAAAACTAGGCGAGTACATGCTCGGTCTGTCCGACGACAGTGCGGCGGTGACCTATGGCGGATAACGTTCGGATCCGCAGAGCCGATGGCCGATTTGCCGGCCTTCTCATAACGTTGGCCGCTTCCTTCGCCGCCGCCATCATTCTCCTTCTCGTCTTCGCCGAAGACTTCCCTTCGGCGCTCAGGCTCTTCTTCCTGAGCCCCTTCGGCAACAAGTACGCTTTCGGAAACATGCTCGCCTTTACCTTGCCCCTGATGCTTGCGGGATTGGGGGTAAGCGTCGCCTTTGCGTCGCGCAACTTCAATCTTGGCGGTGAAGGACAGGTATACTCGGGTGGTCTCGTCGCTGTCCTCGTCTGTCTGGCTCTTCCCGTCGATTCCCGGACAGGCTCGCCATTCGGGGTGCAGCTTGTGGCCATGCTTGCAGCGGCGACGATGGGCGCTCTCATCGGATCACTTTCCGGCCTGTTGAAACGCTTCCTCGACGTTGACGAGTTGATATCCTCCTTTCTTATATCGGCCATCGTAGTCCTCATCGTTGACTATCTCATCACGGGGCCTTTCCAGGACGTGTCGAGCAATTTTCAGACGACTCTCGCCATAGACCCCCGCCTGCGATTCCCGCGCATTCTTCCCCCCTCATCTCTCAGCACAGGCATATTCCTCGGCCTGGCTGTCTGTCTCGCCGCGAAGCTCATCTTCGACAGAACCCGATTCGGGTACGAGCTGCGTGTCTATGGATTGGGCGGGGAATTTGCCAGGTATTCCGGAATCGATACGGGGCTCTACACCCTCCTTCCGATGGGGCTGTCCGGAGCGCTTCATGGGCTGGCCGGAGCCGTCCTCATCCTTGGTTCCCAGTACAAGGCTATGCGGGGCTTTTCTTCCGGCATCGGATGGAGCGCCATCTCGGTAGCTCTGATAGCGCATAACGACCCTCTCGCCGTGATCCCCTCGGCGTTTTTCCTCGCCTATCTGGAAGCGGGCGCCAAGGGAGTGATGATAGGTTCCAATGTCACCTCAGAAATCGTCTCTGTCGTACAGGCCGTCATTTTCTTCCTGATCACTGCACGGTTCGCCGCGAAGTCCAGGGCAAGAATTCAAAAGAGGACAAGTCCGTGAGCTTCTCGACCAGTCTTGTCCCCATCCTCTCGGGCGCCTTGGCAGCGATGACGCCCCTTCTCTTCGCCGCCCTGGGTGGTCTTTTCACCGAACTCACCGGAATGCTCAATATCGCCCTCGAAGGCTTGATGGCTATCGGGGCATTCTTTGGCGTCATGGGGGCATCGGCGACGGGAAGCCTCGCGGCAGGCGCCGCCATCGGGGTGTTCGCCTCAAGTCTTGTAGCCCTGCTCTACGGATGGATCACCCTGCACCTTAAAGCGAACGAGTTCATCACGGGCCTGGCCACCAATCTCCTCGCGGCTGGACTCACGGTTGTCCTTTCCCAGCAGATTTTCAGCACAAAGGGCGTCGTACCCTTCACCTTACCACATCTCCCTGTCCTCACAGGGGGGCTTGCCGGAATTCCCTTCTTCGGACCCATCCTTTTTGGACAGAACATTTTCGCGCAGCTGTCCTGGCTTGCGGTCTTCCTCGCCTGGGTGATCATCAACAGAACCCCATTCGGGATGCGGCTCCGGGCCACAGGCTCAAATTCCAAAGCCGTTTCCGCCTTGGGTTTGAAGCCAGCCCGCTACAGGCTGGCGGCTATACTGGTGTCGGGAGCGGCCAGCGGGCTGGCTGGCTCCTATCTATCGCTCAACCTCTCGGCCTATGTGCCCAATATCAGCTCGGGCCGAGGCTGGATAGCCCTCGTCGCCATATATCTGGGTGGCAGGAAGCCGGCGGGCATTCTTGGGGCATGCTTTATTTTTGCACTCGCGGAAAGTTATTCGAATTACGCCCAGGGTCTCTTCAAAGTGCCCAGCGAGTTCATACTCGCTATCCCCTATGCGGCGACCCTCGTCGCTCTGGTGCTTGGATCGCTTGCCAAGCGGAGCGGAAAGTAAGACATCAGGAGAAATTACCGGGGATCTACAAGATTGCGGGAAGCTCCTCGAGAGTCCTTATCCGCTCGAAGCCCAATTCGCCAAACCTTTCGCCTTCGTCCTTGAGGATGGCCCTGCCGCCGAGGGCGAGATAGCCCTTGATATATTTGGGACTGTCGTCGATGAAGACCGTCGTCTCAAGGGAGAGGCCCGAAGCCTCAAGGGCCCGCAGATAGGATTTTGGATGAGGCTTTCCGACAAGACTATTGTACTTGATGTCGTACACGGCCGAGAATCTGTCCCTGATGCCGAGGGTCTTCAGTACTCGCTCAGCATGTTCGATCGGAGCGTTCGTCAACACGATTTTCCGGTAATCGAGGGAATCGAGGAACTGTCGCAGGACTTTGTCGTCGGAGAGGCAAGTCTCTTCCCCTTCGGGATGGACGAAGGAAAAGTATCCCTCCACATCCTTGAGTCCCTTCTCGTAGACGAGCCACTCGAGCGTCGTGCCGTATCGTCTCGCTCCTTCCCGTCGACGGGCATGGGTCTCCCCTGCCGGCCAGCCGAGGAAGGTGGATACGAATCCGTTGATCCGCTCGAGGACCATCATCTCCATCCCCGTTTTTTCGGAATAGAGGGTATTGTCGAGATCGAACATAAGGGCTTCTGTCATTGCATCAGTGATACCATGGATCGGCAAAGGCATTCAACCATAGCGCTGCGCGGTAGCCCGGCAACCGCCAAGCGGTAGCCCGGCAACCGCCTAGCGGTAGCCTTTGGCGACGCTTTGCACTATATTTTTCTGCGGGAGGAACTTGAAACATGCTTCCGATCGGGGATGAGAACAATTGCAGGCGTGGATCGGCTGTTGCCACGTGGACGATCATAGCGATAAACGTAGCCGTCTTTATCTTCATCCAAGGCTTCGGTGCTACCAAACCCACCTTGGCTCTCGCCGTGTTCCCTTCGGACATAGCGAGGGGGATTGGCCTGCGCAAGCTTCTCACCAGCCAGTTCGCCCATGCAGGCCTTGCCCATCTTGCGGGCAACATGCTCTTCCTCGGCATCTTCGGCGACAATGTCGAATGCAGGATTGGCCGCCGCCGCTTCATCGCCCTCTACATCGTCTCCGGCACGATTGGCGTCCTCGCCCACGTGGCGGCGGCCATCGCGATCGGCGGCGCAGCCGCCGAAGTACCCCTCGTGGGAGCCTCAGCCGCGATTTCCGGGGTGTTGGCGGCCTATCTCGTCCTCTTCCCCGGCAACAAGATCATAGTCCTTCTCTTCAATTTCATCCCCACCCGTCTCTCGGCCTGGTTGGTGATAGGATTCTGGTTTGTTCTCCAGATCATGGGAGGTCTTTCGGGACTTACCGCCGGCGGAACGGCATACCTCGCCCACATCGGAGGATTCCTCTCATCCTGGCTTTGGGCGCGCTTCTATAAAAAGGTGGAACTCGAGCGCATAACGCGCGAAAAGAAAGAGCGTCTGCAGCGGGGAGAATCGGGCGGGATCCACTGGTGGATCGTCGACGACGAGGACTGAGGCACCTATGCCCGACCGCAACACAAGTTTCGACGCCCTCTTCCTGCGCTTGAAGGACAGTCCTTCCGGCGACAGGATTGCGACGATGCTATGCTCCGAGGATGGAATCATAGACGCTTTCGTCTTCGGCGGCTCGCGGAGTTCCCTCCGCTCTTCCGCTTCACCCTTCGTCTTCGCCAAGGTTTTTGTCTATTCCGACCCCGTTAAGCACTACCGTAAGCTGAGCGACATGGCGATCATCGAATCCTTCACCGGCCTGCGCGACAGCTACGCGAAGCTGTGGTCGGCGAGCCTCATCGCCGAGCTTATCGTCAAGACCTCGAGCTGCGGCGGCGAATACGCCGAGGTTCTCGACCTGAGCCTCCAGGCTCTGCGCATTTTCGACAGAGGAAAGGATGGCGCGGTCGAGATGACCCTTCTCGCCTATCTCTGGAAGAGCTTCGCCATCATGGGGCTGCAGCCCGATCTGGAACGCTGCGCCCACTGCGGCAAAGCCCTTGCGCCGGCTGGCTCCGAATTACCATTGCTCCGGGGCGGAGCTTTATACTCGCCAGCGCGGGACGGTTTCATCTGCGCTTCCTGCGGAGAGGAGGGGCTGAGCCTGGGCGACGAAGGAATCCTGTGCCTGAGGGATTTCTCGGCCAGGGACCTGGCCGAATGCGCCGAAATCAAAGTGAGCGACGACGAGCTTTCCTCGCTGAAAGCCCTGATCTACTACATGGCGCAGAAAGCGTCCGAAGGAAGTCTCCTCACGCTTTCGGCGCAATGAGGAGATAGTCCTTATCCATGCCCGGTTTTTGAAGTATAGTATCCGTTCCGGGAAGGGGAAGACATATGAGAGTCGTGGATATAATCATGAAGAAACGCTCCGGCCTGGCGCTCTCCGACGCCGAGATACGTTTCGTCATCGATGGCTATGTGGACGGTTCCATCCCCGAATACCAGGTTTCCGCCCTCCTCATGGCCATATTCTTCAAGGGGATGACGGCGGCGGAGACGGCGACCCTCACCCAGGCAATGCTGGAATCGGGGGACTCCATGGACCTCTCGGGCATCCCGGGCCCCTTCGTCGACAAGCATTCGACGGGCGGCGTAGGCGACAAGATTTCCCTGCCCCTCGCGCCCATCGTGGCCGCCTGCGGCGCCAAGGTGCCGATGATGTCGGGCCGGGCCCTCGGTCATACGGGCGGCACGCTGGACAAGCTTGAATCCATCCCAGGCTACAGGACGAGCCTGGATCTCGCCGCTTTCCGCTCAGGGATTCTGGCCGACGGTTTCGCGATGACGGGGCAGACGGCACGCGTCGTGCCCGCCGACAAGAGGCTTTACGCCCTGCGCGATGTGACGGCGACGGTCGAGTCGATCCCCCTCATCACCGCTTCCAT
>JBAQLW010000089.1:0-4073 GCA_049302175.1 Rectinemataceae bacterium | reverse complement strand
ACAGAAAGGCGATAATCGTATGCGATGAGGATTCCACGCTCGAACTCAAGGTGGGTACGGTACGCTACTTCAAGGATATCGAAGCATCCAATTTGTAGCACATGGGAAAATTATGCCCATATTGTCGGAGTTTTCGATTGCCGTGATTTATTAATCTCGGTATGTCTATATTAAGAAAAGAATTAAATTATTCTCTCGTATTGGCATGAATCCTGCTCATATATATGTATCACCATGGAGAGATCTGAAAAGACCCTATGGCGAAAATGTAGAAAAGGAGTATCACAATGAAAAGAACAATTCGTGCCATCGCCTTCGCGCTGATGGTTTCCCTGACTCTCGCGGCGGCCGGAGCGGCCGGCAATCTGGTTGCCTACGGCAACGCTGCCGCCAAGGCCGATGACGCCCTGACGATAGAGGATATGCTTCTCTATGCCGCCCAGGACGAATACTTCGCCCGCGCCGAATATGTCGCCATAATGGCTAAGTTCGGTGCTGCCCGACCTTTCACCAATATCAAGAGCGCCGAGGAAAACCATCTCGCTTGGCTCAGGGACGCCTATGCGGCTTACAAGCTGCCGTTCCCCAAGGACGAGGCAGCCAATTACGTCCAAGTGCCTGCAACCCTCCTCGATGCCTACAAGGCTGGTGTACAGGCTGAGATCGACAATATCGCCATGTACGACAGATTCCTGGCGAGTCCTTTTCTCCAGGGAGGACAAAATCCCGACCTGAAGACCCTCTTCACCAACCTTAAGAACGGTTCATTGAACCACTTGGACTCCTTCCAGCGTCAGGTAGGGAAGTACTGACAGCCCAGGAGCGCCCCTCCTGAGCAATCGATAAAGCCGGCCGGGCTCAGTCCCTGAAGCCGGCTTTTTTCAGTTTCGGGGCGATGACGACGGCGCAGTAGCCGTAATTGGGATTGCGGCGATAGAAATCCTGGTGATATTCCTCCGCAATCCAGAAATCGCCGGCCGGCTCCAGCTCCGTGACGATGGGAGCGGGCCACCAGGGTTTCTGCTTTTCGATCGACGCGAGGGCCGCCGCTCTCTGCGCATCGCTGGTGTAATAGATGGCCGATCGGTACTGTGAGCCGATATCGGCGCCCTGCCGGTCCTTCGTCGTGGGATTGTGGATTTTCCAGAAATATTGGAGCAGCTCGTCGTAGCTCACCTCGGCCGGTTTGAAGGCGATCCGCACCGCTTCAGCGTGGCCGCTGGCGCCCGTGGATACGTATTCATAGGTAGGTCGGGGCGGATCACCGCCGATGTAACCCGATACGACGTCGACGACGCCGGGGATGTTCTCGTAAACAGCCTCTAGACACCAGAAGCATCCACCCGCGAGAACGGCATACTCGAGTCCTTCATCGCCCGAGAGAGGTAGGGGTCTGGCGAAATCATGGCTCGCGAATGGAGGGGAGGCCGACCAGGGGGGAGGGGGAGCGGGGGTCTTTGTCATTGAATTCTCCTTCGGAAGGGAACGGGACGGAGCCGGCAGCAGTTCCGATGGCGTGGGCTGCGCTTCCTGGGCGTCAACTTTCCCCGCGCAGGACGCGAATGTCAAAAATATGCCCGCCGCCGCAAGGACGGCCAGGCCAGGTCCTTTGTATTTCATACTTGAATGATAATATATTCTTCCCGAAAAGCTAAATTTCCGAAGATTTGGCGCATGGGGAATTCAGGTCGTCATTGACGGCCCGACCGGTGAAGTATAGGCTTGAAATCCGAAAAGATGCCCTGCCCGATCGCATCCTTTCCAAGGAAGGTGGATACCATCATGGAGCTGAAAAAGGATGCGGTGAGCCTGAATTCTGTCATCATCTATTCCATCTCCGCCGCGGCTCCAGCCATGTGCATCGGTGGATCCATGGGCTTTATCATGGGCGGAGTCGGATTGGCCGTCCCCCTGGCATTCCTCATAGCCACCGTCGTCGTGGTGCTCATTTCCGTCAGTTACTCCCAGCTGAGCGAAAGATACAATTCTGCGGGAGGGACATATTCCTACATCCGCCGCGTGTTCGGACCCGAACTGGGCTGGTGGGTCGGCTGGATCTATCTCGGCATCACCTTCACGGTCGGCTGCGTCGGCGCCATTTTCGCGATCTACCTCTGCAGTCTTTTCACCGCGATTCCTCTGTGGCTGGGAATCCTGATCATAGCCATACCGACCTTCTTCGTCGGTTGGCTGGGCATCCAGCTGACGACGAAGGGCCTTGTCGCCCTGTGGCTTGTCCAGACCGCCCTCATGGTCTGGCCTGCTCTCGCGGCCTTCAGTTCCCAGGCTCCGACCATGCCTGACGTCGGAAGGCAGATCCTCGTGAACAGTTGGGTTCCCTCCCTCGGTTCAAAAGGCCTCGCAGTAGCTGTCCTGTTCTGCATCTGGTCATATGTCGGATTCGAGACCCCCGCCTACCTGGGGGAAGAAATAAAGGGCGGTAACAGAGCCGTGAAGATCGCCATACCGGTAGGATCGGTCGCCATCGGGATAACCTACATCATAGTCACCTGGCTGTGGGTATCCTCCATCAACGCTGAAAACCTGGCTAAAATCAGCGGATCTGGCACGGCGATTTTCGACTACTGCACCCTCATCGGCTATCCCCTCGGGCGCTGGCTGATAACCATTTCTGTGTGCATGTCGTGCCTGGCATGCTGGTTTTCCTTCGTCACCGCCTTGCCCAGGATGCTCTACGACATGGGAAGGACGAGGGCTCTGCCCAGGAGTTTCGCCTGGCTGAACAGCCATTCCGCGCCCAGCGTAGCCCTTGTCGTCACGATGGTTTTCTGGTTGGGAGCATCCCTATTCGGCGCCTACTATTCCGTCGATACCCTGTTTTCCCTGATGTCCTCCTTCGCTTGCATAGCGTATGCCCTTGTCTGCGCGGCTGCCATGAAGGACAGATGGGGCGAGAAGGGCTTGAAGTCCTTTTTCATCAACAAGGCGATCCCGACCCTAGCCATAGGAATCATGCTGTGGATGCTGTCCTCGATGAGCGCGGGCTATCTCGTCGCGGTCGGGGTCTGGGCCTTCCTCGGCATGCTGATCATTCTCTTTCTCAAGGTTTCGAAGGGAAGGGATTTCTTCAAAAAAGTTGAGCTGTAAGGGCGCGAGGCCCGGCCGGAGCCGCTTCCGGACCCGCCTGCGCAGGGCAGGCGGGGGGCGACGAGAAAAGCGATTTTCGATATAGTACCGCCATGGCAACAACTGACGACAAGAAGATCATTTACTCTATGTACCGCGTTTCCAGGCGACATGGCACCAAGCAAGTCCTCAAGGATATCAGCATATCGTATTACTATGGCGCCAAGATAGGCGTTATCGGATTGAACGGTTCGGGAAAATCGAGCCTCCTGCGGATAATGGCGGGTACGGACAGTGATTTCGCGGGCGACGTCAGCCTCTCCCCCGGCTACACGATCGGGTTTCTCGAGCAGGAACCCCATCTCGAACCGGGGAAAACTGTGCGCGAGATCGTGAGCGAGGGCGTCCAGGAAATCGTGGATACGCTCGCCGAATTCGACGCGGTGAACGAGGCCTACGGCGATCCCGACGCCGATTTCGACAAGCTCGCCACGAAACAGGCCGCGCTCCAGGAAAAGCTGGACAACCTCAACGCCTGGGATCTCGACTCGCGGCTGGATTTCGCCATGGAAGCGCTCCGCTGCCCTCCCGCCGACCAGATCGTGGACCAGCTCTCCGGCGGCGAGCGCCGACGCGTGGCCCTCTGCCGACTCCTTCTCAAAAAGCCGGACATCCTCCTCCTCGACGAGCCCACCAACCATCTCGACGCCGAGACCATAGCCTGGCTCGAGCGGCACCTGCGCGACTACCAGGGCACGGTCATAGCCGTGACGCACGATAGATACTTCCTCGACAACGTGGCCGGCTGGATCCTAGAGCTGGACCGCGGCGAGGGCATCCCTTGGAAGGGCAACTACTCGAGCTGGCTGGACCAGAAGAAGAAGAGGCTCGAGCAGGAAGAGAAGGGCGATTCCGAACGCGCCCGCACCCTGGCCCGCGAGCTCGAATGGATAGGCATGAGCGCGAAAGGCCGGCACGCCAAGAGC
>JBAQLW010000088.1:0-2039 GCA_049302175.1 Rectinemataceae bacterium | reverse complement strand
GCCTTGTCCCGCTGACCCTGGGAGAGATTCCCCTGGAGGGAGGTGGAATTGTATCCCGCGTTTGTCAACTGGAGGGCGAGCTTCTTGGCCCTGTGCTTCGTCCGGGTGAAAATGAGAGTCTGGCCCTCGTTGATCCCGCCCAGTACGGAGCGGAGCGCCTCGTACTTGTCGCCCTGGTTCACCGGGCTGATATAGTGGCTCACCGTCTCGACAGGCTTGGAATCGCCGATCTCCACGCGCACGGGATTCTGCTGGAACTGCTTGGCCAGCGACCGGATCTCCGAAGGCAGGGTGGCGGAGAACAGCAAGGTCTGGTGGGCGCGGGGCAGGGCAGCGATGATCTTCTTTATAGAAGGCAGAAAGCCCATGTCGAACATCTGGTCGGCCTCGTCCAGAACGAGGATCTCGATGGTCCGCAGGTCCACGAAGCCCTGACCCATCAGGTCGAGGAGACGTCCCGGGCAGGCGACGATGATCTCGGGCATAACCCCTTTCAGCGTCTTGATCTGCGACTTGGCGGTAACCCCGCCGAAGATGCTCATGCTGCGGAAGCCCGTGTTCTTGCCCAGGGTCTCGAAGGCCTGGTGCGTCTGCTCGGCCAGCTCCCTCGTGGGGGAAATGACGAGGGCGCGGCGCACGCAGCGCTCGCCGCCCATGAGGCGCTGGAGTATCGGAAGGGCGAAAGCCGCCGTCTTGCCCGTGCCCGTCTGAGCCAGGCCGAGCACGTCGCGCCCCTCGAGAATGGCTGGAATCGTCTTCTCCTGTATGGGCGTGGGGGTTTCATAGCCCGAGAGCGCTATGTTGGACATGATGCGGGGGTCGAATGAGAACGATGAGAAATTCAATGGGAATCCTATTTGTTTGCTTGAACAGCATGAACCTGGTCAATCAATGCCGGGGCCGTACGAAGACGGCTGGAAGCGGGCTCAGGGGGACGGCGCTCGAAAATAGCAATATAATCGATTCATGCAACGCCGTTCGATGAATTTCTTGCAGTATAGCGCATTGGCTGCGGTTGGTTCAAGGGGGGCTGCCGCACAACAGGTGGATGCCTTACAATAGGGGACTCCAAAAACAGGACTCCCAAAACAGCGAAACCTCCTCCAAAAGATACGCAAGATGTGATATGCTGAATCCGGCGTCTATAATGCCGATAAGTATCAAAGGACCACAAAGCTGAAAGCGAAAGGCGAGCGTGTTTCGGCCGCCGCCCGGAGCCGAAGCCGCAACCATGTATAAGAAAAAGCTTCAGTTTTTGAGCTGAGGTGGGTTTGACATGTCCAGATTGCACTATTTTCTTGTATACTGATTATTGCGGTTTTCCGTAGTTAAGTGGTAGCCTTGAAACATGATAGAAAAAGCAAAAAACAATGGAGCCGTGAAATGCATCAGTCCCACATGAAAAAGATCGCTATACTGTTTTTCTTGCTCATTGCAGCAACTGTATTCGCTCAAGACCTTTTTATAGCTGATAAGCCACCTGCGCCCCCCAACCTGTACTTTATTCGAGATGTGGAGATTCAAGTAGAGGGCATCACTAATGCGAGAATTCTTCGAGGCAAGGCAGCCATCCTTCCCGGCATCGGTTTCCCCGACCTCGCATCGCTCAAAAACTACATTGCCGACAGAAAACAAAGACTGGTAAACGAGCGCGTGCTCGAAAAAGTTCAGGTAGACTATGTCTTGGAAGACTTTATCAACGACGGTGTGGATTCATATCATGTAGATATTTCGGTTGCTGTCAAAGACTCCTGGAATATCATCGCTCTCCCCTATTTTCGGTACGATTCAAACGACGGACTATTATTAAGCGTACGAGGCAGGGATTATAACTTCATTGGTTCAATGCGTGCCCTCGTCCTCAACCTGGACTATTCACAGGATGCGACCGGACGCCAGTCCTTCGGGGGCTATACAACATTTGGTATACCCTTCTTGTTGTTCCAACATGATTCAGGTATTAACGCTTCCCAAACAATCAATCTTTATGCTGATGGACGGCCTGTCACATCCCTTAGCAACCTTAGTTTTTGGACACA
>JBAQLW010000087.1:0-3614 GCA_049302175.1 Rectinemataceae bacterium | reverse complement strand
GAGCCTCCTCGATTCTCAACGTACTCACGGCCGAGGCGGACCGGCTGGGGGTGAGGATCGAAACCGGCCGGCGTGTCCTGGGCATAGAGCGGCGGGATAATTTCTTCTCCGTCGGCGCCGAGACGGCTGGCGAGGCATGGGAGGCTTCCAGACTAATCATCGCTACGGGAGGAGCTTCCTACCCCACCACGGGGAGTTCGGGTGACGGCTACACGCTCGCCGCATCGCTGGGACACGGGATCGTCGCCCCGCGGCCTGCGCTCGCGCCGGTCTATATAAAGGATTTCTCGCTCGACAGCCTCGCCGGGCTCTCAGTCCGCGGCGCCGGACTCACTATTCGCCGGGAGGGGGCAAAAAGAATCGAGAGGGAAGGGGATCTTCTCATCACGCATGAGGGGCTATCGGGACCCCTCATCCTCGATGCCTCCCGCTTTGTCGCCACGGGCGATCGTGTGGAGATCAGGTTCGCCGACGCCGCCATCGAGGAATTCCGGAGCCTTTTCGACGATGCTCTTCGGGCGAGCCCGCAGCGCCTCGTAAGGACAGTGCTCGCTGAAAGAGGCCTGACGAAGAGCATGGCCGAGCGCTTCTGCGACCTCGCTGGCATTGGGCATGAGCAAAAAGCCGCCGACCTGCCGAGATCGAGGCGCGAGGCCGTCTGCCGCCTCGCCTGCGCCCATCCCTTCGAAGTGGAGCGTCTTGGCGCCCTCGAGGCGGCTATGGTGACGGCGGGCGGCGTCGATATTTCCGAAGTGAACGCGGGGACGATGGAATCGCGGATAGCGCCTGGCCTCTATTTCGCGGGCGAGGTGCTGGACATTGACGGCTACTCAGGCGGTTACAACCTTCAGGCCGCCTTCTCCACGGGAGCCCTCGCCGCCGCGGCCATCGCCGCCGTCATCGCGGTGTAGAAACCGACGCCTAGGTACCAGTGCGTCCAAGCGGTGAAGCTCTCCCCGAACCAGGTATCCGAATATTCGAAACCCTTCTCCATCCCGAGGGGCAGATAGGCCCCCGAGGAGCCTCAGCCCGCCCCCCGGGTGCGAGTACATTGTTAGATAACTCATTTTAACATGAAGATTTGATCGTGTTTTTTTGTTTTTTATACGGATTCAAGTCTTCATCAACGCTTGACTGAAATTGTCATAATATCGAATTATCAGGCATGAGGTTCTCGATTCTCCGGCAGTATTCAGCCGGTCACTGTCGGTGATAAGGTCGAAGTTCTGATGATGAAACATCGCGGCGATAATCTTGTCCTTGGCATACTAGGCGCGGGCCGGGAAGGCACGGCTGTGGCACGGTTGGCTCTGAAGGCGGGGTATTCCGTCCTCATTGCCAATTCGAGGGGTCCTGAAAGCCTGGCCTTGATGGTCGAGATTCTCGTGCCCGGCGCCGTGGCGGCCAGTGCGAAGGATGTCGCGGCCAGGAGCGATATTGTACATCTTGCCCTTCCCTTGAGCCACTACCGTGGCATTCCCTCTGACCTCCTGGCTGGGAAGATCGTCATCGATGCCATGAACTACTGGGCGGCAGGAGAAGGCGTACTGGCCGAGTTCGAGGCCTCTCCCCCGCGATCGAGTGAAAAGATCCAGGCCTTCCTTTCTGCCTCGCGGCTGGTCAAGACTTTGAACCACATCAGCTACCACGAGCTGGAAGAGGATGCCTTACCCGTGGGGGCGGCGGGAAGAAGGGCCCTCGCCATAGCGGGGGACGACGCCGAGGCAAAAAAAATTGTCGGGAAGTTAGTCTCTGACCTCGGTTTCGACAGTCTCGACGTGGGCCCCCTTTCCGAGGGTTGGCGAATGGGCCCCGGCTCCCCCGTTTTCGAAGGGCGCTTCACCCTCGGGGAATTGAGAAGAGCCTTGGCTCTCGCCATTCCTTCGAATTAATCCTGCCCATCCGGGGGAGTCGCCTTCCCCGCAGTCTCTCGCCTCACGACGGGCGCGACCTCACTAGCGAAGAGTTCGATGGTTCGAGCCACCATCTTAAATGGCATGCCCCCTACGCCGATCTGAGCCAAGAAACGCTGGTGCTTGAAAATCTTCCACTGGTAGAGGAGCTTGTCGATTATTTGCTGAGGGCTGCCGACGAAGAAAGCTCCATCGAGGCGTGTCGACCTTTCAAAATCTGCATGTGAAAGCCTCATTGTCTGGCTCCGCCCCTTGGACAGTTGCTCGAAGTAATGGGCGTGGTAGGGATAGAATTCATCGAGGGCCTCTTGCGAGGATTTCGCGACATGAAGGTAGCTCGTTACGCCCGTCTTGAGCTTATCCTGCGGTTGACCTTTCTGAAGACCGGTCCTGCGGTAATATTCTATGAGAGGCGCGAACCGGGCCGATGCTCCGCCGATGATGCCCAACACGACGGGCAAGCCCAGTGCGGCCGCGTCGGCGACACTTCGGGGTGAACCGCCGACGCCGATCCAGATAGGCAGCTCCTTTTGTTCCGGCCGGGGTGCTATCTCGGCGTCTTTCAGGGCGGGTCGAAGAGTCCCCTGCCATGTGACTCTCTCCGCTGAATTAAGCTTGAGAAGGAGATCTATCTTTTCCGGGAAAAGGGCATCGTAGTCGGCGAGGTTATAGCCGAAGAGGGGGAAGGATTCTATGAAGGCTCCGCGGCCGGCTATCATTTCCGCCCGCCCTGCGGACAGTAAATCCAGGGTGGCGAAATTCTCAAACTCACGGACAGGGTCGGCAGTGCTCAGCACCGTAACTGCGCTCGTGAGCCTTATCTTTTTGGTTTTTTGAGCGATTGCGGCGAGGACGACGGGAACGGCGGAGGCGACAAAATCCAGTCTATGGTGTTCGCCCAGACCGAAGACATCGAGTCCCGCCTCGTCGGCCAGCTGGGCGGCGGCTATGATCTCTTCAAGTCGCTGACGGCGACTGATTTTGGTCCCGGTTTCAGGATCGCTCAGGTACTCGCCCAAGGTGAAAAGGCCGATTTCCATTCCGGAGCCCTTGGACTCCCGTACATCAGGCGCAGATTTCATGTTTATCAGACTCCTATGCAATGTAATCGAATATTATAATTAACTGAAACAAGGTCAAGTACGGTATTACGTTTCGGATGTTCCTAGTCGGTCGATAAGCCTATCGACCTCGGCGAAATTCCTCCCACGGAGGAAGAAGGCAAGACGGTCGGCAATTATTCACTACAATATTATTTACATGGAAAGTGCCGTGAAGATAAAGAATCTCATGATCGTATCCAGTGCAGTGCTTCTCCTGGGTGGCTGTCAGGTAGAGCTCCTGGGCGCGGGCGATGGTTCTGACCCGGATACTGCGATAGAGAAAACGGGAACAGCAGAGTACTTCGTACAATCAGGGGTTGCGGATCTCTGCTTTATGAGCGATTTTTCGTTCGAAATCATCGATTTTTCAGATGCCGTTGTACACGACCAAGAAATCCTCAGCAAAAAGTCGTGTTCAGCTTCAAGTCATCATCTCCGGATACAATGCCGCCGGAGAACGCATCGATTCAATCAGGTCCATTCCTGCCTCGACTACCTGTAGTTGTCAATATCCGATCTGCCAACTACATTCACGAGAAACAAACATAATCCAAACCCCTTATTCACTCTTCGCGAACTGAACAGCCCTACAATTGCC
>JBAQLW010000086.1:0-2352 GCA_049302175.1 Rectinemataceae bacterium | reverse complement strand
CTCCACGGCGTCGGAGGCGAGAAGGAGCCTTCCCGTCTTCCTCACCGATTCGAGGAGAACATTGTAGTTGAGCGGGGCGACAAAGCGAAGATCGATGACCTCGGCCGAAAGCCCGTATTTTTCCTCGAGCGCCTTCGCCGCGTCCATGGCGCGGTAGAGTGTGGCGCCCAACGTCGCTATCGTGACGTCCTTGCCCTGTCGGCGAATCGCGGGCTCGCCCTCGGGGGTTTCGTAGTAGCCCTCTGGCACGCCGTTCGACTCAAACTGCTCGCCGATATCGTAGAGAAGCTGGCTCTCGAAGAAAATGACAGGATCGGTGCCGCGCAGGGCGAGGTTGAGCATTCCCTTGGCGTCGCAGGGCGTCGCGGGGAAATAGGCTTTCAGACCGGGCACGTGCCCGACGAGGGCCGCCCAATCCTGGCTGTGCTGGGCTCCGTACTTGTTGCCGACGGAGACGCGGACGACGAGGGGCATCGTGAGGAGGCCCGCCGACATCGACTGCCACTTGGCGACCTGATTGAAGATCTCATCGCCGGCGCGGCCGAGGAAATCACAGTACATCAGTTCGACCACCGCCCTTCCGCCGGAGAGCGCGTAGCCCACGCCCGCCCCGACGATCGCGCCTTCGGAAATCGAGCTGTTGAAGAGCCTGTTGTACGGAAGCTCTTCGGTAAGCCCGCGGTACACGGCGAAAGCCCCGCCCCAATCGCGGTTTTCCTCGCCCCAGGCGGCCATCGTTGGATCGATGGCGAAGCGGTGGAGCATGGCCTCGAAGAGACCGTCGCGGAACTGGTACATCTTGTTCTTGGAAACGGGCTTGCCCTCGGCGTCGAAGGCCTTGCGAACCTTTCCGGCGATGGACTTGACCCGGGGATTCTCGGCCACGGGCATCAAGAGCTCGGGCGCCCTGTCGTCGAACTTCTCGACCTTCCGGTTGGAGAACATCACCGACTCGATGAAGGCTCCCTCGACGCGGGGGCAGTCCGCCTCATTCGTCGCGAGCCTGATGACGGCGGTCAATTTCTCGTCCACGGCGGCGCGCATCGATTCGACCTCGGACTTCGTCATCACCTTGTTCTTGACGAGGTAGGCGGCGAAATCGTCGATGGAATCGGACTTCTGCCAAAGCTCAACCTCTTCCTTTGTCCTGTAGCTGGAAGCGTCGGAGGGCGAGTGGCCGGATACCCGGTAGGTGATCGTGTCGAGAAGGACGGGCCCGCGTCCCTCGAGGAGGATCTTCTTCTTGCGCGCGACGGCGTCGGCCACGGCGAGGGGATCATAGCCGTCGACCCGCTCGGAGTGCATGGCCTCGGCGTTGACGCCGGCGCCCACCCTGGCGAGGACGCCGTAACCCATGGTTTCGCCCATGGTCTGGCCGCCCATGCCGTAGAAGTTGTTGAAAAAGTTGAAAAGAATGGGAGGCGCTCCGCCGGCTGACTCGGGCCAGAGGGTCCTGTACTGGTCCATCGAAGCCAGGGTCATCGCTTCCCACACCGGGCCGCAGCCCATCGAGGCGTCGCCTATGTTCGCGACGACGATGCCCGGCTTTTTGTTGATGCGCTTGTAGAGCGCCGAGCCGGTCGCTATGTCGGCCGAGCCTCCGACGATGGCGTTGTTCGGCATCGAGCCGAAGGGGGCGAAGAAGGCGTGCATCGAGCCGCCCATGCCCCGGGTGAAGCCCGCCTTGCGGGCGAAGATTTCGGCCATCGTGCCGAAGAGGATGAAGTTCTCGGCGAGGGAGGAGAGATTGCCGTAGGAGATGCGCTCGGCGTAACGAAGCGTTTCGCCGTCGAGGAAATTCCTCATGATCGATTCGAGGGATTTCGGATCGAGCTTGCGCGAGGCCGAAAAGCACTTGGCGAGGATTTCCCCATGGCTCCGGTGCGAACCGAAGATGAAATCGTCGGGATCGAGGACGGCCGCCTGGCCGACCACCGCCGCTTCCTGGCCGATCGAGAGATGGGCGGGGCCCTTGTGGTTGTACTCGACGCCGTTCCAGGAGCCCGTGATCTTGATCGAGTTGAGCATGGACTCGAATTCGCGCACCGCCATCATGTCGTGGAGCATGGCGGTGAGCCCGTCTTTTCCATAGGTGGCGATTTCCGCAGAGAAATTGCGCTTGTACTGATTCAGGGGGATGGAAGGTATCTTAAGCATTCCGCTGTTCCGCAGATCGGCGGGATTGACGGTCATGGACTTAGGCATTGATTTTCTCCTCTTTCATTGCCCAGGCGGCTTCGCGGATCGCTTCGGAAACCGTGGGATGCGGAAATACGAGCTGCCGAAGATCGGCGACGCTCAGCTCTTGCTCTATAACGGCGGAGGCGCCCCAGATTGTCTCCGAGGCGTAGG
>JBAQLW010000085.1:0-7725 GCA_049302175.1 Rectinemataceae bacterium | reverse complement strand
GGATACACACCAAAACTATCTTTTTTCAAGGTAGCAGGCATCGTCAGCGCGGGCTACAGGGATCTCGATGCGCTCTGGGCATTCGTAAGCCCAGAAGCGGGCGGACGTCTGCTGGATTATTCTTCGGCTTATTCATTTTTTGGCATAAAGGTGACCGAACCCTACTCGAACAGCATGGGCGGCCTCAAGGCTCGGATCGGCGACGCTCTCCTTCCTCTCTATCCCGACTGGTTTTCTCCCTATCTCGTCAGAACCTGGCCCGAGATAGAGCGATCCCTCTACAGGTCATTCGGAACGACGAAATCCATGCTTCTCTTCATCATGGCCATAGCCTTGGTCGTGGCCGCCCTGAACCTGGGTTCCTCCCTCTCTACCTTTGTCATCGAACATTCCATGGATATAGCCGTGCTGCGCAGCATGGGAGCCTCGGATTCCCTGATTCGAAGAATCTTCGTCGGTGCCGGCTCTATCACGGGGAGTGTCGGGACATTGCTGGGTCTCTTCCTGGGATTGCTGATATCGTGGAATGTGAATCCGTTGATACAGGGCCTTGAATGGCTCGCCAACCTGGTTGACGGTTTTGTCGCTCTCATCAGCGGCCAGCCTTCGATTCCCCTGAAGCTGCTCGATCCCGCATATTATCTCGATACGATTCCCGTCTCTATCGATTTTGGACAGATCGCCCTCATCGCCGCGCTCAGTTTAGCCTTGAGCCTTGTAGTTTCCCTGATTCCCGCCAGAAAGGCATCAAGGATATCGGTACAGGAACTCATCAGGAAAAGCTGAGGGCATTTCTATCATTTGTTTGAAGCATATGGTATGATTTTTGGCGTAGTGGACAGTGGAGGATACAATGGCGAGAAAAGCAGCCGGGCGGTCGGCGGATTGGGTTGGGGAGCAGGTGGCCACCTTGGGAGTGGATGGAAAGGGAAGTTCGGAAGCCAAGTCCGGCAAACCCCAGGAGAACGAGGAAAAGCAAAAGGCGCTGGAAGCCGCGCGCCTTCAGATTGAAAAGCAATTCGGTCAGGGTTCGCTCATGAAGCTGGGCGCCCACCAGAGCGCGCAGGGCATCGAAGCCATTCCCTCCGGTTCCATCCTCCTCGATGAAGCCCTCGGCATAGGCGGCTATCCGAGAGGAAGGATCGTGGAAATCTATGGCCCCGAATCTTCGGGCAAGACTACCCTGGCCCTCCATGCCATAGCCGAGGCGCAGAAGCGTGGCGGCATCGCCGCCTTCATTGACGCCGAGCACGCCCTCGATCCCATCTATGCCCGCAATCTGGGCGTGGATATAGACGAACTCTGGGTCTCCCAGCCCGACAACGGCGAGCAGGCTCTCGACATCGCGGAATCCCTCATCCGTTCAGGCGCGGTGGACGTCATTGTCATCGACTCCGTCGCGGCGCTGACACCCCAAGCCGAAATTGAGGGTGAAATGGGGGATGCGCACATGGGTCTCCAGGCGAGGCTCATGAGCCAGGCGCTCAGAAAGCTGGCCGGCACCCTCTCCAAGAGCAAGACCATTCTCATCTTCATCAATCAGATACGCATGAAGATTGGCATCATGTTCGGCAATCCCGAGACGACCACAGGCGGCAACGCCCTCAAATTCTACGCCTCGGTGCGGCTCGAAGTACGAAAAATCGAAACCATCGAACGCGGGGACGAGGATGCGGTGGGCAACAAGGTCAGGGTCAAGGTGGTGAAGAACAAGGTCGCTCCCCCCTTCAGGCGAGCCGAACTGGAGATCATCTTCGGTAAGGGCATATCCTGGTCCGCCTCCCTTCTCGACGCCGCCGTCAAATACTCTGTCGTGGACAAAAAGGGCGCATGGTTCACCTGGGGAGAGGAAAAGGTAGGGCAGGGAAGGGAAAACGCCAAGCTCTATCTCGAGCAGAATCCCGACGCAGCCATCACGATCGAGGCTGTCGTAAGGGAGAAGATCTTCCAGAAGGCCACCGCAGCCCAAAATGGCGTCGCGATAGCATCGCCGCTTTCGCCGTCTGAAATAAAAGCCATCGCGTCAAGCGGCAAGCCCAAATCCGGAACCGAAGGTGCGAGCGTCATCAGCGCCGACGACCTTTTCTGACGAGCTCATGGAAACAGTATGGCTCAGCCTGGGATCCAATCTCGGTGACCGCGAGGCCTTCATAGTGAAGGCGATCTCAAAGCTGGGAGCTTTCCTGTCCGATGGACGGAGCTCCCGCCTTTGGCAGTCGAAGGCACGCTATGTGACGGATCAGCCCGACTTCCTCAATGTGGTATATACGGGCAGAACGGCGCTGGAACCCCTGGACCTCCTCACGGCTGTCCAAAACATCGAGCGTGAGCTGGGCCGTGACAGGTCGGCGGTCCCTCCCAAGGGCGCGCGTACCATCGATATCGATATTCTTCTCTTTGGCCGCAGGATCATTGAGAGCGAACTTCTCCTCATTCCCCATCCGGGAATGAGGGAGCGCAAGTTCGTTCTCCTCCCCCTTGTCGAGCTCGACCCGAGCCTCGCCGATCCAGTCTCGGGCAGGCTGTTCACGGACTATCTGGCCGAGCTTCCTCCCCAGGGTATTTACCCTTATAGTCCGTGCATATATGATGCAGCCTATCCGTGATGAACAGTGATCCAGACATCGAGACAGCCATTGAATCCACCTCGCCTATCCCTGCAGAGGGCGGTTCGGGCAGGCGATCCTTTCGCCTCAAGGATTTCGAAGGTCCATTGGACCTCCTCCTTTACTTGATCAAGCGCAACGATATGAATATCTACGATATTCATATCGCCTCAATAACCGAGCAGTACCTGGAGTGTCTCAACAGCGAGGCTGGCGTCGATCTCGACGAACTCTCAGAATTTTACAATCTGGCCGCCACCCTCCTGCTGATAAAATCCCGGATGCTCCTACCCTCTGCATCCCTCGATGATGAAGATTTCGATGATCCACGGCATAGCCTCATCGAAAAGCTGATCGAATACCAGAAATACAAGAAACTGTCAGGGCTGATGGAGCAGCGGGAGATGGAAGTCGAATGGACCCTCGAACGCTCAAGCATGCAACGCACCCTGCCTTTCCCCGACAGGGAGGACGATTCGCTCTGGGTCGATCTCGACGTCTGGGACCTGTTGCGCACCTTCTCTTCCCTCGTACAAAACTTCAATTCCGAACGGATCATCGATCTCTATGAAGAAGTATCGATAAACGAGAAAATCGCGTTGATGAACGAACTTCTCGAGCTGCGAGGCCACTTTTCCTTTATCGAATTGGTGACACGTCCACGCTCGGCCCTCGATCTGGCATGCGCCTTTCTTGCGATGCTCGAATCGGTGAAAAACAAGCTCATCAGGATAAAGCAGCACAGGCTCTTTGGCGATATCCTCATTTTCCCCTACGTCAGCGAGGTCCTCAATGGAAAGAACACCTGAGAATGATGCCGCAGTTGTTGGCGCCATCCTCTTTCTGGAAAGCGAACCTGTCGGTGAAGCATATATCGCCCGAGTTTCAGGCTTGTCCGAGGAAGAAGTCTTGAACGCGCTTCAGAGATTGTCCGCCGAATATGAATCCCCTGTCCATGGATTCGCACCGTTGCGCTCCGGAGGCGGATGGATACTCGCCCCAAAGATTGAACTCTGGGAGGAGCTCAAGGATCACTACGGCAAGAAGAACGAGGCCAAGCTGTCGCGCGCCGCCATGGAAACCCTCTCGATCGTCGCCTATTCCCAGCCCGTAACGAGGGCGGAAATCGAGGCTATTCGCGGCGTCTCCGCCGATGGGATGATCCGCTTTCTCCTTTCGCGCGAATTTATCCAGGAAGTAGGCAAAAAGGATATGCCAGGCAAACCCATGCAATATGGAACCACTCAGGAGTTCCTCAAGTACTTCAAATTGGGATCGATAGCCGATTTGCCCAAATTGAGCGAGATCGAGCGGAATCGTTTCGAGAAAACTGAAGGTGAACAGGGATGAACACGACACCGCGCGAAAAAATCCGTCTCCAGGCCTATTTGGCGTCCTGCGGCATCGGTTCTCGCCGCGCCTGCGAAAAGCTTCTCCAGGGGGGGAGGGTGTCTGTCAACGGTACGATAGCAAAACTCGGCGACAGCGCCTTCGCCGGCGATGAAGTACGCCTGGATGGAAAGGTCGTCAGGCAGCAGACCCGGCTGAGGTACATAGCGCTCAATAAACCCGTCGGTTTCGTCACCTCCATGTCGGACGAAATGGGTAGGCCCGTCGCCGCTTCCCTCGTCGGATCTTTCGTCGAAGAGCGCGTCTACAATGTTGGCCGCCTGGATCAATGGTCTTCCGGCCTTATCTTCTTTACGAACGATGGCGATCTCACCGCTCTGCTCGTTCATCCAAGCGGCCGCGTGGACAAGGAATACGAAGTCGAGACCGATCTTCCAATACCGGAAGCTTTCGCGAAGGAATTCGAGGATGGAGTGACTATCGACGGTATCCTATATCGAGCGGAATCGGTCCGCGTCGTCGGCGAAAGGCGCATGAACATTGTCCTCGTCGAAGGCAAGAACCGCGAAATCCGCAGGGTTCTCGAGCAGTACGGCCTAAGGGCTCTCGCCCTGAAGCGGGTGAGGATAGGTCCCATCGAGCTCGGCGACCTGGCTGACGGAGCGCATCGCGAACTCAGCCCTGAGGAAGTGGATTCGCTCCGCGCCTATTCGGCGCGAGGTGCCTATTCGGCGCGAGGCGCTACATGATCGTTGCCATGGATGGACCTGCGGGCTGCGGCAAATCGACGATAGCCAAGCTCCTCTCGTCGCGCCTTGGTTTTGTCTACATAAACTCGGGCAATATCTATAGGGCGATTTCTCTCGCCGCCATAGAGCGGAAGATAGGCTTGGAGGAAGAGGCCGCCCTTGTCGCCTGCGCTTCCTCGCTCACGATCGATTGCGATGCGAGCGGTGCCATAATTCTCGAAGGGCGCAAGGTGGAAGCCGAGCTCAGGAGCGCGGCTGTCGACGCCATCGTCGCCCAGGTTTCGGCCATTCCCGAAATACGCGCGATAGTAAACGTGATTGTGCGAAGGATGGCCGATGGCCGTGACGCCGTGGTGGAGGGAAGGGACATGACAACGGTTGTGTTCCCTGAAGCCGAAGCCAAGTTCTACATAGACGCATCGGTGGAGGAGAGGGCAAAACGGCGATTTGACCAGGGCAGTTCGGCTCTCTCCTACGATGAGATTCTCGGAAACATCAGGATGAGGGATCAAATAGACACGAATAAGAAAGTCGGCGCGCTGAAAATCGCCCCGGGCGCCCTGTATTTAGATACATCCGGCTTGACCATAGAGCAAGTTTATGAGAAGGTATACAGTAAAATTCTACACTCAAGGGAAGCACATGGAGAATAAGGAAGTGGAAATGGACGCCGCCGCTCCCGCCCGCGACGAATTCCAAACACAATTGCAGGAGCAGTACCTCAAAAGTTTCGAGGGCCTGGAGGAGGGAGATCTCATCGACGGTAAAGTCGTCCAGATCGCTGGCGATTTCGTGTTCGTCGATGTCGGCTACAAATCCGAAGGCAAGATTCCCATGCTTGAATTCGGTGACACTCCGCCTAAAGTGGGCGATGACGTCAAGGTCATCCTCATCAAGAAGGAAACCCGTTCGGGCGAAGTGATCGTCTCCAAGAAGCGCGCGGAAGAGAAAGTCTTCTGGAAAGCCGTGGCGAATGCGTTCAAGGACCATCAGCCTGTCGACGGCACTATCGAGAAAGAAGTCAAGGGCGGCTTTGAGGCCGACCTCGGCCATGGGCTCAAGGGATTCCTGCCTTCATCGAAGGCCGACATCCAGAGAGTCGAGAGCGGCGAGGAATTCGTCGGTCTCAAGAGCAAGTTCTATCTCGAGCGCCTCTATTCCGAAAAAAAGATCAATATAATCCTCAACCGCAGAAAGTGGCTCGAGGAAGATATCGACAAGCGCCGCGAAGCATTCTTCGCGACTACGCAGATCGGTGACACGGTCAAGGGCGTCGTCAAGAGCTTCACCAGTTTTGGCGCCTTCATCGACCTCGGTGGATTCGATGGACTCCTGCACATCAACGACATGAGCTGGGGTCACGTCACTCGTCCCAAAGACTATGTCCGCAAAGGACAGGAGATCGAACTCAAGGTCATTCGCCTCGAGCTCGAGGAAAAACGCATCAACCTTTCCCTCAAGCATTTCAGCCAGGATCCCTGGTTCACCTTCGAGGAAAAGTATCATGTCAACGACATTGTCAAAGGCAAGGTGACGAAACTGACAGACTACGGCGCCTTCATCGAACTCGAAGAAGGAATCGAAGGTCTCGCCCACATCTCCGAGTTCTCCTGGGTAAAGAAAGTGCACAAGCCTGAAGACATGCTCAAGCCTGGCGACCTCGTCGACTGCATGGTGCTTGGCTACGATATCCAGGCAGGCAAGGTTTCGCTCGGCCTCAAGCAGGTTCAGGTGAATCCCTGGGACAGCATCAACGAGAGCTATCCCGTTGGCATGCGCCTCACCCGCAAGATCGTCAAAGTGACCAATGCCGGCGCCTTCGTCGAGCTTGAAGAAGGCATCGATGGATTCCTCCACGCCGACGATCTCTCCTGGACTAACAGAACCAAGAATCCTTCATCCGTACTCCATGAAGGCGAAGAGATCGAAGTAGTCGTGATTGAAAGCAACCCGGAAGAGCGGAATATTCGCCTTGGCGTGAAGCAGCTCTCCGAGGATCCATGGCATTCATTCGCGAAAGCCTTCAGGGTCGGCTCGATCGTCGAGGGTACCGTTTCCAATGTCACCGACTTCGGCGTCTTTGTCAAAGTGCAGGGCGACATCGACGGTCTCGTGAAGAAACAGGATCTCAGTTCGGACAGGGACCTTTCCTGGGATGACGCGCTGAAGACTTTCTCGGCGGGCATGGCTGTAAAGGCTGTTGTCATTGACCTCAGTCCCGAGAGGCAGAAGCTCGGTCTTTCCATCCGCGATCTGGTCCAGCGCCAGCAGCGTGAAGAGATTTCAAAATTCATGCAGAGCGGTGAAGAGGGCAATAGCGGATACACGATTGGCGATCTGCTGAAAGAGCGCGATACTACGAAGAAAAACTCCTGATCGGCCTCTCGGGTCCGGTAAGGAAAAGACAAAGGCGATGGTGGGGACAGTAGACCAGGCGAAATTCGAGTTGCTCATCGAAGTATATGCTTTGATCAACTCGAATTATGCCGATGGGAAAGCCCTGATATCGCAGATAATTGAATCATCGGCGAGGCTCGTTGGCGCGGAAGCGGCGAGCCTTGTTCTTTATGATCTTGTCGCCGACAAATTGCGGTTTGAAATTGCCATAGGCCCACGAAAATCCGAAATCATGGGCATGGTACAGGATCCTAAGGAAGGCATTGTCGGTTGGGTGGTCCAGCATGGCCAATCCCTCATCGTGAACGATCCCGAGGCAGATGCCCGCTTCTCTCCTACCATTTCGAAAGAAGTCAACTTTCCAGCGAAATCGATTCTTGCCGTTCCGATGAAAGTCAAAGGCGTCCTTGTCGGCGTGATAGAAGTTATAAACAAGACCAAGGGCAGATATTTCCTCGATGAGGACCTCTACTGGCTCGAGCTCTTCGCCATGCAAGCCGCGATAGCCGTGGAAAACGCGCGGTTTCTCGAAAAGACTTCCATTGAATTATCCTATCTCAGCGAAAAAGCGCAGGTGAATTCAGGGTGGCACAACCTGGTTTATGCTTCGCCAATTATGGCCG
>JBAQLW010000084.1:0-2962 GCA_049302175.1 Rectinemataceae bacterium | reverse complement strand
CGAACGGCGTGCCAGAGGGCTACTACGAAACCCCCGAGGGCGAGCCCGCGGTTCGCCGCCAGGGCAAGGACGTCACGATAGCGACCTTGGGCGCCACACTCTACCGCGCCATGGACGCCGCGAAGGTCCTCGAGGAAACATACGGGCTTTCGGCCGAGGTCATCGATCTTCGCTTTGTCGCCCCGCTCAACTACAATGTTCTCCTCGAATCGGTGAGGAAGACGGGAAGGCTCCTTCTCGCCTCCGACGCCGTGGAGAGGGGTTCCTTCCTGCACACGGTGGCGTCCAACGTCCAGACCCTGGCCTTCGACAGCCTGGACGCTCCGGTGGCGGTGGTCGGATCCCGGAACTGGATCACGCCGGCGGCCGAAATGGAAAGCCTTTTCTTCCCGCAGAAGGAGTGGCTTCTTGACGCCATCCACGAGCGCATCCTGCCCCTGAAAGGCCATGTCGTCACCACGGTGCAGACCGAGGGCGAGCTCGCGCGCAGGGCGCGGCTCGGCGTGTGAGGACGGCGATGGACAGCGCTGAACGGATCAACGACGCTTCGGCGGGGCCGGCCGAAAGGCTCGCCGCGCTCAAGGCTTTCGCCGAGGCGGCGGGCGCGGGCAAAGCGACGCGGGGTGGCACTCAGCCGGGCGCCGCTTTGTTGAGCGCCGCTGCATTGAGCGCCGCTTCGTCCGAGGAATCGAACAACCACATCCACACCTGCTACTCTTTCAGCCCCTACACGCCGGCGGCGGCGGCACTTGGCGCCTGGAAGGCGGGGCTCTCCGTGGCTGGCTCGGTGGACCACGATTCGCTCGAGGGCGCGGCCGAGATGCGCGATGCCTGCTCGATCCTCGGCATGGGCTCCGTGACAGGCTTCGAGATACGCGTTTTCATGCACGGCGCGGATGAGCGCGGCGCCTTCGCGGGCCGCAAGATCAACAACCCCGACTCGGCGGGCATCATCTACATCACGGGCCACGGTATCCCGGTCCAGGCCCGCCCCCAGGTCCGCGAATTTTTGGCGCCGATCCGGGAGCGCCGCCGCGCCCGGACCGCAGCCATGGCCGTCCGCGCGAATGAAATTCTCGTCGGGGCTGGCCTGGCCCCCTTCGATTTCGAGCGAGATGTCGTCGGCCGCTCCAAGTACGCTGAGGGCGGCACGATCACCGAGCGCCATCTCCTCGCGGCGATGACCGGGTCGCTCATATCGGGCTTCGGTCGGGGCGAATCGCTGACGGCTGGCCTTGAGGCGAAGCTCGTCCTCCCGCTCACGCCAAAGCTCAAGGCGACTCTTTCCGACTCAACCAATCCCTTTCTGATGTACGATCTCCTCGGCATACTCAAGGCGGAGTTTCTGCCCAGCTTCTTCATCCAGCCGGCGGACGAGTGCGTCGACGCGTGGACGGCCGTGGAATTCGCGAAGTCCATCGGCGCCATCCCCGCCTACGCTTACTTGGGCGATGTGGGCGAGTCGCCCACCGGGGACAAGAAGGCGGAGAAGTTCGAGGATGATTTTCTCCCCGAACTCTTTGCCGAGCTCAAGCGCATCGGCTTTCTCGCCGTAACCTATATGCCGCCGCGCAATACGGCCTCCCAGCTCGTGCGCATACGCGGCTTGTGCCGCGAATACGGCTTCATGGAAATATCCGGGGTGGATATCAATCAGCCGCGCCAGTCCTTCAACTGCCCGGAGCTGAGGCTGCCCGAGTTCGCCCACCTCAACGCCTCGACCTGGGCGATGGTGGCCCACGAAGCCCTGGCTTCTCTCGATCCGTCCTTGGGATTTTTCTCGCCGGACAATCCTTACGCGAACTTGAGCCTCGAATCGCGGATAGCCTTATACGCCAAGGCCGGCCTCGATATCGGCCGCCAGGGAGCCGCCTCGAGCGGGGCGGGCGCAGGCGATGAGGCCATGCGCGCCGCGGAAGCACTCTTGAAAGGAGATTATTAGCCGTGAAGACGTTGAACGATACCATTCTCCCTCCGCTCGTGAGAGGGCTATTCCTTGAAACGCTGGAGAAGCCAGTGATGGTGAGCCCCGCAAACGGTATGACAAAGGCGTCTGTTGTCCTCGAACTGTCGACGGCTTCCGTTGGCAAGGATGGCCTCCTCGACGAGGAAGCCGCGGCGGCCGAGCTCAAGGGGAAATTCAAGGCGATCCCTCGGAGCCTCATGGGAGCCTTGCCTGTCAGGATCGATCTCATCCTCGGCGCGGAGCGCCTCTGTCTCGAGGCGAGCGGTTTTGGAGCGGCCTCTGCCGAAAACGACCAGAAGGCGGCGGCCAGCTCGGCTCTCGGCCGCGCCTCCGTCGTCGCCGGCAAGATCGCCCTTGTGACGGGAGGCGCCCAGGGCTTCGGCGCCGAGATAGTCCGCGGCCTCGCGGCTTCGGGCGCCTTTGTCTACATAGCCGACCTCAATATCGCCGGCGCCGTCTCCCTCGCCGAAGAGCTGAACGCCGCGGCAAAATCGGCCATCGCCAGCCCCATCGCCGTGAATGTCACCGAAGAAGCTTCCGTCGCCGCGATGTTCGAAGCCATAGCCGCCATGACCGGCGGCCTCGATCTCATTGTCTCGAACGCCGGCGTCCTCAAGGCTTCCTCCGTCCTCGATCAGGACGAAAAGAGCTTTCGCTTTGTCACCGACGTGAACTATACGGGCTTTTTCTTCATGGCCAAACACGGGGGCAGGCTTATGCGCCGCCAGTGGCGCACGGCTCCGGGATGGATGACCGACATCGTCCAGATCAACTCGAAATCGGGACTCCAGGGTTCCAACAAGAACGGCGCCTACGCCGGCTCGAAATTCGGATCGATCGGCCTCGTCCAGAGTTTCGCCCTCGAGTTCGTGCAATACGGAATCAAGGTGAACGCCATCTGCCCGGGCAATTTTTTCGATGGTCCCCTCTGGTCCGATCCGAAGAATGGCCTTTTCGTCCAGTATCTCGAGTCGGGCAAGGTTCCGGGCGCGAAGA
>JBAQLW010000083.1:0-5846 GCA_049302175.1 Rectinemataceae bacterium | reverse complement strand
CCCCGCGGCAGGACCCAATCAAAAAGGAGCATATCGACAACTTCGGTATCAGTTTCGATACAACGGCTCCAGGTGTGCCTCACCTGATCAAGATTTCCTACGCCCCCGGATGGAGATCGCGCGCCAGGGAAAAGATATATCCCGTATCGCCGGGCTTCATGCTGATCGTGCCTCAAACGAATCATGTCGACATAGTCTATGGACGAACGGGATGGGAGATCGCCGGCCTCCTCCTGAGCATCCTCAGTCTGCCCGCGGCCTTCGCCCTCAGGCGGATACTTCCCGGACGCCGCTTTCCCTGGAGACTCCTCCTCGGCATAGCCTTTGCCATCTTCGCCGGTGCCGCTATTTTCCTTGCCCTCCAGACATCGGCGGGCTATCCGGCTCTGGCGAAGGACATCGGGGAAGCGCGACGGCTCGATCTCGGAATCGCGGCGCAGCGGCAGAAAGCCCTCGACCTCGTGGAACCCTGGGCGACCACTGAAAATCTCGACCGTTTCGACAACAGGCTTGCCTTCGACGCCTTCAGGATCAAAGTCCTCGCCCTTCTGCGCCAGGGCAGGAGGACCGAGGCTTCTGCCCTCATCGAAACGCTCAAGGTCCGCTACCCCCATACCCGGGCTCTCGAAAGCCTGCCCGATCTTTGACGACGTACCCTACTCCCGTCCATGCCCTTTCAAATTCGTCGAGGGCGTAGTCGCGGCGAACTCCCGAAGGATCCGCCGCCGCCGGATCGTTCACGAGAACGCGCCAGGCTCCGGACTCATCCCTCTCGAGCCCAGTGAGAAGGACGAGATGGCCGTTGGTCTTCCCTATGGGGGAGCCCCTGAGCATCCCCTCGCCGAACCTGATGCTCGCGATGATAAGGTTTCCCGCCTGGAGCAGCACAGAGGCAGCTTCCATCGATGGGAAGAAATCGAGCCTCGCGTCCCCTCCCAGTCTCCAGAGCGAGGCTACGTTGAAAGGCCAGTTTCCGTAGATCCCTGCCCCCCTATCGTAGCAGTCGGCAGCCACGAAGGCTGTAGGATAATTCAGACCGAGCCGCTCCAGCGCCATGGCCCCGCAGGTGGGCGAGCAGATCCGGCCGCGAATATCCGCGGCTTCGACCATCTGCGATCGGGATGGAGCGGCGAGGTGGCTCTCTTTGAGGAATCCCGGCCTTGCCTGAGCGCGGGCGATGCCCCTCTCTCTCGCGAGGATACCCAGCCGCCGAATGACGACGCTGCCCGTGCCCCCGGAGCCCAGTGAAACCTCGACCTTGAGCCTGCAGCGGGAAGCCTTGGCTGATAACACAAGGGTATCCGTCTCGACTGTGGCCGTCCCGTCGGAACAGGAGAAGGAAGAGGGAGCATGCGACCAGAGCCCCATGGGGTACCAGCGCGACCAGGATGCTTGAGTCTCCACCGCGAGAAACAGCTCAATCGAAGCGTCGCCCGCGATGTCGACATTCCACCAGGGGACAAGCCAGTCGAAAGGCTCAAGTTCCGGGGAGGCCAGCTCAAGAGTGCCGAAAGCCGGCCCAGGAGTCTCGGATTGTGAGCCGAAGGTCCAGGTCATGGTCTGGGCTCCCGAGGAATCGCGAGTGCAGGTCGTCGCCGCTTCGATATCGCTCATGGAGTCATGATAGCCCGCAGCGGCCGGCAAAGCAAATATTTTCCAAGGACTGGCTGGCTTTCATGCGACGGTTAGCCTTGAAACCCGAGCCTTGCCATCGTAGGATTGCCGAATGAAAGGCATCGCGGCCGTCCACCCGACTGCAGTCGATATGACAGCCGTCTTCCTGATGGCCGCCCTCCTGGCAGCCTGCGCGACACCAGCCCTCGAACGCGGCCTGGAAACGGCCGGAAGGGAAAAAGACATGTCAGCACATACTACCATCGTCGTCATGGCTCATCGAGGATTCAGGGGCATCGCCCCCGAGAATACCCTTCTCGCGGCCCAAAAAGGCTGGGAGAGCGGGGCCGATTTCTGGGAAACCGATGTGGCCGCCAGCGCCGACGGTGAACTCATCATCATGCACGACGACAACCTCGCGCGAACGACGAACGCCGAGGAACGCTTCCCCGCCCGCAACCCCTGGACGGTCTACGACTTTACCCTCGCGGAATTGAAGAGCCTCGATGCCGGCTCCTGGTACAGAAAAGCCGATCAGTTCAGACAGATCGCGTCCGGCCGCGTCACGGAAACAGATCTCGCTACCTTCACTGGCCTTCAGGTCCCCACCCTGGCCGAGGCCTTGGAACTCACAAAGCGAAACGGCTGGAAAATCAACATAGAGATAAAGGACGCGACCGGACGCACCTGCGATCCCTGGATCGTGGAAAAGACGGCCGCCCTCGTCGAGGATATGGGTATGGCTGAATCCGTCATCATCTCCTCCTTCAACCACGACTACCTCCTCAGGATTAAGAAGGCCGCTCCCGGCCTCAGGCTAGCCGCTCTCATCGACGAACCCATCCCCGACCCAGTAGCCACGCTCAAACGCATCGGCGCGGTAGCCCTCAATCCCAACTGGAAGCGCCTCGACAAGGCCACGGTGAAGGCGGTGCGAGCCGCAGGTTTTGATGTTTTCGTCTGGACGCCGAACGAGAAATCCGATATGGAAAGGCTTCTCGGTTGGGGTGTCTCGGGCCTCATAACCGACTTCCCCGACAGAGCCCTCGAGGTTCTCGGCCGCCCCGCCGGAGCCCGATGAAGCTCACGCGGGCGATTAGCTTGTTTTAAGCACGTTTTTAATTGCCAATAGACGTATATCGGGGTAAAATGAAACCGTATCGACGGACAATAAGCCCGTTTCACGTTATCCAAGGAGGCAATTGATGAAGAAAATTGCACTGGTGGCAATGGTCTTCCTTATGGTCGCCGGCGCCTATGCGCAGACGAACATCGAGTTCTGGCACGCGATGACTGGCAAGAACGCCGAAACTGTGCAGGCTCTTGCGGATAAGTACAACGCGTCCCAGAAGGATTTCAAGGTTGTACCTGTCTTCAAGGGATCCTACAGCGACACCATGAATGCCGGCATCGCCGCGTTCCGCGCAGGCCAGGCCCCCCATATCATTCAGGTCTACGAAGTTGGCACCGCGACGATGATGGCAGCCAAGGGTGCCGTAAAGCCGGTCTATCAGCTCATGGCGGAGAACAACGAAAAGTTCGATCCCAAGGTCTACATCCCCACCATCACCGGTTACTATTCCACCTCTGATGGCAAGATGCTCTCCCTTCCCTTCAACTCTTCAACCTCGGTCATGTATTACAACAAGGACGCCTTCAAGAAAGCCGGCCTCGATCCCGAGAAGCCCCCCGTCACCTGGCCCGAATTCTTTGAAATGGCCAAAAAGCTGAAGGCCTCAGGCATGGAAGGCGGATTTTCCACCAACTGGATCTCCTGGATCCAACTCGAGAACTTCTCCGCCTGGCACAATCTGCCCTTCGGCACCAAGAACAACGGTTTCGACGGCTTGGATACCCAGCTGGTATTCGGCAACGACACCGTCGTCAGGCACCTGCAGACTATCTACGATCTGTCCAAGGATGGCGTCTTCATCTATGGCGGACGCGAGAACAAGGCGAACCCCCTCTTCTCCTCTGGCAGGGTTGGCTTGCATTTCGAATCCATCGGCGGATACGCCAACTTCAAGAATACCTGCAAGTTCGATTTCGGCGTTGCGACACTACCCTACTATCCCGATGTGAAGGGTGCTCCCCAGAACTCCATCATCGGCGGAGCCAGCCTCTGGGTGTTCAACAACAAGCCCAAGGCCGACTACAAGGGCGTGGCTGACTTCATGGCCTTCATCTCCCTGCCCGAGAACCAGGCCTTCTGGCACCAGAGCACTGGCTATCTGCCCATCACGACAGCCGCCTACGAGCTCACCAAGTCGCAGGGCTTTTACAAGACCAATCCCGGCCCCGAAGTCGCCATCAAACAGCTTCTGCGAGCTGCCCCTACGGGCAATTCCATGGGCATCCGCTTCGGAAACTTCAATATCATCCGCGAAATTGAAGACCAGACCTGGGAAGACATCCTGGCTGGAAAGATCGGCGTAAAAGATGGTATCAACAAGATGGTCAAGGATGGCAACGAAACCCTCCGCGCGTTTGAACGACTCAATAAATAGCTCGTTATTTCCCTGAGTCGTGCTATAATCATCGGGCCGCCGCAAGGCGGCCCTTGTGATACATGGCATAGAATCGTCGGCGCTCATGAAGCGGCAGACTGTTCAGCCCTATTTTTCCGCGCTAGGATGCATCATGGCGAAACAATACGAATTCCCCTCCAAGGGTCTGCCTTATCTTCTGGTCCTTCCGCAGATGGTCATCGTCTTCATCTTCTTCTTCTGGCCATCCGCTCAGGCTATCTGGCAATCCTTCTTCCTCCAGGATCCTTTCGGGGGGCGGGTGATCTTCGTCGGGTTCGAAAACTATACCCACCTCCTCTCCAATCCGGATTACTGGGCTTCGTTCAGGGTTTCGGTGGCCTTCGCCCTCGCCATCACCATTTCTTCCATGACGATCGCCCTGTTTCTCGCCGTGCAGACGAACAAGAAGATCAAGTTCGGATCCTTCTACAAGACCATGATGATCTGGCCCTACGCCGTCGCAACGATGGTTGCCGGCGTCCTCTGGCTCTTCATGTTCAATCCCAATGTTGGCGTTGTCGCCTGGCTCCTCAAATACAAAATGGGCATAGACTGGAATCATCTCCTGAATTCCAACCAGGCATTCCTGCTCCTCACCATCGCGGCGAGCTGGAAGCAGATCTCCTATAATTTCGTCTTTTTCCTCGCGGGGCTCCAGAGCGTTCCCCTCCCTCTCGTGGAGGCGGCGGCCATGGACGGCGCGGGACCGACGAAACGATTCTGGACAATCATATTCCCCATGCTTTCGCCGACAACCTTCTATCTTCTCATAATGAACCTGGTCTATGGTTTCTTTGAAACCTTCCCCATCGTCCACCAGGTTACGGCAGGCGGCCCGGGCAAATCGACGCAGATTCTCGTCTACAAGGTGTGGAGGGACGGCGTGATGAACCTGGACCTCGGAAGTTCGTCTGCCCAGTCGGTCATCCTCATGATCATGGTGATTGGCCTCACCGTTTTCCAGTTCCGCTTTATCGAGCGGAAAGTCACGTATTAAGGAAGATCACCATGATAGAGCACAAAAAATCCGCCCGTGCCTTTCCCCATATCGTGCTGTGGCTTGCGATACTCATTATCATATTCCCGCTCTATTTCGTCTTCGTGGCCTCCACGAGGACGAGCGCCGACATACTTTCGGCTCCTATGCCTATTTACCCTGGCTCCCATTTTTTTGAGAATTACGGCCGTGCCCTCACCGAGGGAACCAAGAATCTCGGCGCTTCGGCCTTCACCATGATGAAAAACTCCTTCATCATGGCCATGGGCATCTCCATCGGAAAGATCAGCGTTTCGCTCCTGGCTGCCTTCGCCATCGTTTTCTTCAATTTTCCAGGGCGCAAATTCTGCTTCTGGGCTATCTTCATCACCCTGATGCTGCCGGTGGAAGTGCGCATCATGCCCACCTACAAGGTGATCTCCGATCTCGGCCTCCTCAATTCCTACGCGGGACTCATCCTGCCCATGATCGTTTCAGCCACGGCCGTCTTTCTCTTCAGACAGTTTTTCTTTTCCGTTCCGCGCGAGATCGCCGAAGCGTCGCAGATCGACGGGGCGAGTTCACTCCAGTTCTTCCGCTCGATCCTCATCCCGATGACCCGCACCCCCATCGCCGCCATGTTCGTCATCCAGTTCATATACGGATGGAACCAGTACTTGTGGCCATTGCTTATCACGACAAAACAGGAGTACTACACCGTCCTCATC
>JBAQLW010000082.1:0-3993 GCA_049302175.1 Rectinemataceae bacterium | reverse complement strand
CATGCGTGATGAGAAGATCCCCTTCCCTCTCGATTCTTTTTGCCCCCTCCCGGCGAATAGTGAGTCCGGCGCCGCGGACTGAGAGCCCGGCGAGGCTGCCGAGCGAGAAATCCTTTATATAGACCGGCGCGAGCGCAGGCCGCGGGGCGACGATCCCGTGTCCCAGCGATGCGGCGAGCGTGTAGCCGTCACCCGAACTCCCGGTGGTGGGGTAGGAAGCTCCTCCCGTAGCGATGATTAGTCTGGAAGCCTCCCATGCCTCGCCAGCCGTCTCGGCGCCGACGGAGAAGAATGTATCCCGCCGCTCTATGCCCAGGACACGCCGGCCGGTTTCGATCCTCACCCCCAGCCGGTCCGCCTCGGCCGTGAGTACGTTGAGAATCGAGGAGGCTCGGCGGCTCGATGGAAAAATCTTGCCGTTTTCTTCTGTCTCGAACTTTATGCCTCTTGCCTGAAACCATGACAGGAGTTCCTCGTTGGAGAAGCCGAAGAGAGCCGGCTTGAGGAAGCGGGCGGCCGATTCAGGTCTGGCACCGCCGCCGTAATGGCCTAAAAAATCGGCAATGTCACCTGAATGCGTGAGGTTGCACTGTCCCGAGCCGGTCAGGAGGAGTTTGCGGCCGGGCTTGAGGCTGCGTTCGAGGACGAGTATGCCCGATTGAGCGGCGGTTGGCTCCGCAGCTGCCCTTTCGGCGAGCCGTATCGCGGCGAAAAGACCTGCGGGTCCGGCGCCAACGACGATAGCCTTATAGCGAGGAAGCTTGTCCATCGCTTTACATGATACCAGTTCGGACGTCGCAGGCCGAGCCCTGTCGCGTGCCCCGGCTCAGCAATTCAGCCTCAACGGCCATGTAGAGCCGCGTCTTCTCGATCGGAGGGAAGACATCGATAGCCTCGCCCGGCCTGAAGTCGGCGGCGAGACGCATAACCTCGAAATGGGGAGGCAGGATTTCCAGGCAATCCGCGAGGAGGCCGGGAAGGCGCGAAGGATGGAGGGGAGCATATTCTCCCGCGGGGAAGGCTCGGGCGAGGGCCGATCCATGGACCAGCCTCAGGTCGTGGAACTTGATCCCTTCGCCGCCGCAGTCAGCCACAAAGTGAACTGTGTCGAGCATCTGCCGCCGACCCTCGCCAGGAAGGCCAAGCATCACATGGACGGCGCGCCGCAAGCCCGCCTTGCCTGCGATTTCCACGGCATCGGCGTAATCGCGAGCGCTATGCCCCCTATTGATCAGCCTGAGCGTCGCGTCGCTCGAACTCTGGAGGCCCATCTCCAGCCAGACTTCCAGACCCGCGGCCGCATATGAAGCCAGAAGGGCGGCCTTTTCAGCGTCAAAGCAGTCGGGGCGGGTCGAGATGACAAGGCCGCGCAGGGAAGCCGGCGCAATGCCCGCCAGAATCGCGATAGCCCTGTCGTATATGGCCCTCAATTTGTCCGGCGGTAGATTGGTGCAGGAATAGGCCTGAAAATACAGGAAAAAGAGGCGGGCTTTATAGCGGCTCCGCGTAAAACCAACGGCCCGGCCAATCTGCTCCTCGAGATCGGTCACGAGGCGCTTACCCTCATGCTGGTAGGTGGCGAGGCCTGCCTCCGGCGAGCAGAACAGGCAACCGCCTGCACCTCGTCCGCCGCCCTCCTGCCCCCCTGCCCTATGGGGGCAGGTGAAGCCGGCGTCGACACCCAAACGCCACACTTTTTCCCCATGGCGTTCGATGAGGCGGTCGGCATGTCGATTGAACCTGGAATCCATCGGTTCTCCACGGAGCTTGAAATCCCAAGCCCGGCGCTATATCGTCGTGGGCATGGCGCGAAAAAAAAGGAAAGGCTCGCCGCATCCCCATACTCTCAGATACGCGGCGGCGCTGGCAAGCCTTCTGGCCCTTTCCTGCACCCTCTTTGAAAGGAAGCCAGCCATCCTCTGGACAGATACGCCTGAGATACTCATCGCCGTCGAGATGTTCAACGCTTCCCAGGACAGGCATATCATCGAAGTGCATTACAAAGAGGACCTGCCCGGTTCCCTGTCCGCATTTCCCGAAGCGGGCAAGGCAGGCCCTTCCCTTGTTCTGGGACGCGGTCTCCGTACCCAGACCCTCGCGGATTATTTCCAGTCGATGGAATTCCTCTTTGGCCCCCTCGCCCTTTCGAAAAGCGCCTTCTACCCCGCGCTTCTCGAAGGCGGGGCGAAGGACAAGCGTCAAACACTCATTCCCGTGAGCTTCAACCCACTCCTCGTCCTCATCGCCAAGGATGCGGCGGTTCAGAACAGCATCGACAGCATGACCGAACTGGATGTCCCTCCCGTGGACGGCGCGGTAATCACCATGGACGAGATCCAGCGGCGCGCCAGCCTCTTTACCGCCGCGTCCAAGGGAGGCGACGAGCGCATCGGCTTCTCGCCCCGTTGGCCCGACCAGGATTTTCTTTTCCAATGGGTTCAGCTGAGCGGGGCAGGCTTCGGCGAAGCTGATCCCAGGCGCGACAGGAAGAGCCAGAATGGAGCCTCGAGCGCCCTGTCGTGGAATCCGGAAGGCCTCGAAGCCGCCGTCGCCTCCCTTCGGGCCTATGTGAGCGCGACGAACGGTTCGGCCGCGGCCGAGGATGCCTACGCATTCAAATACCTGTTCGCGCCGGGATACAAGAATGTCGAAACGGGGAAAATCCTTTTCGCCGCGATGAAATCGACCGATTTTTTCACGCTCCCGCCCGTGCTCCGCTACCGATATGACTACCGCTATTTTTCCGAAGGGGGAAGGCTCGCCATTTCCGAGGATATACGATACGCGGGCATCCCTAAAAACGCGCCCAATCGGGCATCGGCCAGGCGCTTCTTGAGGTGGTTTTTCGATGCTGACCACCAGAAGGCAATCCTCGAAAAATCCCTGTCATTGCGTCTGTCGGAAAGCGCCTTCGGCATCGCGGGGGGATTTTCAGCCCTTCAGGATGTGGCCGAGACAACTATGCCGGGCTATTACGCCGACCTTGTCGGCCATATTCCACCCAGCGCCATGGTGCTGCCGCCAGAAACGATGCCTCCGCGGTGGCCAGTCCTCAAGGACGAATTCGTCCTTCCCTGGCTTGTCGCCACGGCAGGTGATAATCCCGATGCTCCCATCAGCGAAGCCTTCTCCACAAGCCTCAAGGCTTATCTGGACAAAAACCCCGACCTGCGATGAGGCAGAGAATCCGTGATGGTCCGTTACGCTCGCGTTATATCCGCTCCGGGCTGGCCAGCGCGCTGAATTCCCTGAAGATTTCGTCGAATTCGGCCACTGTCGAGCAGTGCACGGCCCTGTCGCGTAGGGCCGCCCCGCGAGGTCTTCCCTTGGAATAGGCACAGAAATGCTTGCGGAATTCGATGCAGGCGCTCTTTTCGCCCAGGAAGGCTACCGAGCGCTCGAGATGGCGCCTGGCTATGGCCGCCACCTCTTCGTCGCGGAAGGTGGGCGGCTCCCTGCCCTCCCAGAGGGCGGCGGCTTCGGCGAAGACGAAGGGGTTGCCCATGGAACCCCGGGCTATCATCACGCCCTGGCAGCCCGTCTCTGCGAGCATGCCGAGGGCGGCCTTGGCGCCGAACACGTCGCCCGAGCCGAACACGGGTATGCCGGCGGGCGCCAAGGCCGTCACCAATGCCGCGATGGAAGCCCAGTCGGCCTTGCCCGCGTAGCCCTGCGCCCGCGTCCGGGCATGGAGGGTTACGGCGACGGCACCCGCCTCCACCGCCGCCCCTGCCGTCTCCAGAAAATTTACCGAGCTTTCGTCCCAGCCCAAACGGATCTTCACGGTTATGGGAACGTCGGTGGCCTCGCGCATCGCGTGCACAATCTGGCCAAGAAGCTTGGGGTTTCTCAGGAGGGCAGAACCGGCGCCCGCGCGGACGATTTTGGGCACGGGACAGCCGCAGTTGAGATCGATGACGAGGGGTTTGTACGCGGAGGCCATGGCCGCGGCCCTTCCCAGGACTTCGGGCTTCGCGCCGAAAAGCTGGATGG
>JBAQLW010000081.1:0-7210 GCA_049302175.1 Rectinemataceae bacterium | reverse complement strand
GGCGAAGGTGCTGACAGGATCGGTGCCGAAGGCGAGAAGGACGAGGCCAGTCAGTATGAGCGACACCAGGAAGGAGACTGCCGGCACGACGAAGAGTGCCATCCTGGAGATGGATTTCCTCTTTTCGAAGACGATGCTCATACCTGGCCTCCCTCGCCCTTTCCCTTGTGCCCGACGCCAGCCATGAGGAGGCCCAGGGTTTCGGCATCGGCCTCGGCCGCAGGCATGACGGCCATGATCCTGCCCTCGAACATCACGGCGATAGTGTCCGCCACCTGCAGAAGCTCATCGATATCCTCGGACACGAAGAGAACGCCGAGGCCGGCGTCGCGCTGGGCGACAAGCTGCCTGCGCACCGATTCGGTGGCGCCCACATCGAGGCCTCGGGAAGGATAGACGGCGATGAGGAGGTTCCTGCAGGCGCCTATCTCCCTCGCCAGGATCGTCTTCTGGATATTGCCTCCCGAGAGGAACTTGACCTGGGTTTCAGGGCTTGGCGTCATGATCTTGAAGGATTCGATGAGGCGACGGGCCATGGCGGCGATCCGGCTCGGAATGAGGAAGATGCCTGAGGCGAGAGGAGGCTTCCTGTAGTCTTTCATGGCCAGGTTCGAGGCTACGCTCATCTCGCCCACGGCGCCCACCGAGGATCGGTCCTGGGGAATATGGGCGATGCCTGCCCTTATCAAGGCGATGGGCGACACGTTCGTGAGGTCCTTGCCTCCCACCCTGACGCTGCCGGAATCCACATGGCGCAGGCCGGTTATAACCTCGGCGAGTTCCCTCTGGCCGTTGCCCGCGACGCCGGCTATGCCGACGATTTCTCCCGCCCTCACCAGAAGATCGACATCGCGGAGGGCAGGCAGGGCCCTGTCATCCTTGGCCGAAACCTTTTCTAGGCTCAGGACGGGCTCGCCCGGCGTGAAAGGCTTTTTCTCGAGCTCAAAGAGCAGATCCCTGCCGACCATGAAGCGCGCGAGTTCGGGAGGGCTCGTCTCCGCCGTGACTACGCCCGCCACGACCTTCCCCCGTCGCAATACCATCACCCTGTCGGAGAAGGTCATCACTTCTTCCATCTTGTGGGTGATGAATATCGCCGATTTTCCCTCGTTTCTCATGAGGTGGATGACCTTGCTCAGTTCCTCGGATTCCTGGGGCGTCAGTATGGCAGTCGGCTCGTCGAGTATGAGGATCTCCGCCCTGCGGTAGAGAAGCTTGAGGATTTCAACGCGCTGCTGCTCGCCGACGGAAAGCTGCCAGATGGAAGCCTCGGGATCGACGCGAAGGTTATAGCGCTTCGAAAGCGCTTCCACGTCGCCCCGCACCTTTTTCATGTCGGGGATGAATGCTTGGTCGCGCATGCCCAGGATGATGTTCTCGAGTACTGTCATGGAATCGACAAGCTTGAAATTCTGGTGGACCATCCCTATGCCCAGGACCTGCGAATCCTTGGGGCTGCCGATGGACACCTGTCTGCCCCTCACGAAGATCTCGCCCGAGTCGGGCCGGTAGAGCCCGCAGAGGATGTTCATGAGAGTGCTTTTTCCCGCCCCGTTCTCGCCGAGGAGGGCCAGCACCTCGCCGGGAAAGAGCTCCAGGTCGACGCAGTCGTTCGCCTGAACCCCCGGGAATGATTTGGATACAGCCCTCATTTCGACGAGGGGCTGCCGCTTGTCGTTTTCCATCTGACCTTGCCTTGTTAGCCGGATTCTTGAAAGAAGATGATGTCACATGGACTGGAATACAAAAAGAGCCGCCCGGGCCTTCAAGCGCGAGCAGCTCTCCCCTAAAATCGCGATTACTGAACCTTTCCCACGACACCTTCGACAAACCAGTCCATGCCGAGCTGGGCGCCATCGGGGACGACCTGGCCGGCGGTGTAGACCGTCTTGCCGGTGTTGTCCTTGAGGGGACCGGTGAAAATGGACCAGCCGCCGAGGATCTTCTTCTTCGCCGCCTCGACTTCGGCCTTTACCGATGCAGGCACCTTGGCGCTGATGTCGGAAATCTTCGCGACTCCTTCCTTCAGGCCGCCCCAGTACTCATGGGATTTCCATGTGCCATTGAGCGCCTTCTGGACGGTGTCGCTGTAGTAGGTGCTCCACTCCCAGACGGCGGAGGCGAGGACGGAGTCGCCCACGAACTTGCCCATGTCGGAATCGTAGCCGATGGAGTACTTCCCGCGCTCCTGGGCGGCTTTCTGGGGCTCGGTGGTGTCCTGATGCTGGGCGATGATGTCGGCGCCGGAATCGAGAAGGGCAACGGCCGCTTCGCGTTCCTTGACGGGGTCATACCAGGTGTTGGTCCAGACGACCTTGACTTGGGCCTTGGGATTCACGGATCGGACGCCGAGGGTGAAGCCATTGATGCCGCGGACGACTTCGGGGATGGGGAAGGCGGCGACGTAGCCGATGACGTTGGATTTGGTCATTCGGCCGGCGATGATGCCGGTGAGGTAGCGGGCTTCCTCGATGCGGCCGAAGTATGTGGCCATGTTGGGCGCCGTCTTGTAGCCCGAGCAGTGTTCGAAGATGACCTTGGGGAATTCCTTGGACACGGCGAGGGTCGGGTCCATATAGCCGAAACTGGTCGTGAAGATCATGTCGAAACCGGCCATCGCGTACTGGCGGATGACGCGCTCTGCGTCGGGGCCTTCGGGGACGTTCTCGATGTATTTCGTCTCGATCTGGTTGCCGAACTGCTTTTCGATGGCGAGTCGGCCGCGGTCATGTTCGTAGGTCCATCCCATATCTCCGGGAGGGCCAATGTACACGAATGCTATCTTCAGGGGCTTTTTCGCCTGGGAAGCAACGGGAGAGACCAGGGAAAAAATCATGGCGATCGCCATGAGTCCTAGGATCAGCTTTTTCATCAACGACTCCTTCTGCGGGTAGGGATAGTATGCGGACCGAAGAGACCGCAGCGCCTGAGAAAGCGCAAGGCTCATACTATCCCCGCCTTCGGGGAGCTGTCAATTTAAATCCTCGGGAAGGGGGCGACCGGGAAGGGGGCGACTTATTGGGTGATCCAGGCCTGCTCGGCGCCTTTTACCGACTTGACTTTCGTAAGCCATTTGGTGGCTTCGGCGCGGCTGGGGTAGGGTCCTACCCTGACACTATAGCGGCTCTTCCCGTCGATGTCCTTGACCGTGATGACGGCGGGCAGACCGTTTCCGCCCATCGTCGACTTCAGGGCATCGGCATTGTTCTTGACCGAAAAGCTTCCCGCCTGTATCCAATAATCGCCGGTAGCGGGCTGGGGCGCCGGTGCCTTTGTCGTCGTGGTAACCTTGGCGGCAGGGGCGGGTTCTATATAGATGGTTGTGGTCGCTGGTTTGGCCGCTTGAGTCGAGGCTGGAGCCGCACCGCTCTGATCATTTCCATACACGATTATAATGTCGCCGGAGCTCGTTGTTTGGGTAGTGGAAGGATCGGTGGGCTCGTCGGCGAGGAAATCCTGGGGATGTTCCTGGCGTTCCTCCGCCTTGCCGTTCAAGTCAAAAGCCCCCTGGTTTGCTGATTTTCCGGGGGAGAAGATGAGAAAGGTCGCTCCCACGACAATGAGAACGAAAATGCTGACCGCCGCTGCAAGCCAGAGGAATTTTCTTGAGTTTTCGGGTTTTTGGCTCTCGGACATCGCTGCAACTCCATGAAGGGTCGGGTCTCCTTGCCATCCTGTGGCGAGGTTGTACCGGTGTTACTCCCCAACACTCATGAATATCGGAAGCCAGGACGCGGAAGTAGAGGGTTTTTTGAGATCTTCCGATCAGGAAAGCGGGAGCTTCTCCGTCGGCGCATCGGCGAGGGCTTTTTCCAGGGCCGCCCTAAGGGCTTCCAGCCCCTTCGCGTTGTCGATGAGGACGACGTGAGGATTTTCCCTTGGCCTGAGCTTCCACAGGGAGCGCTGGCTGGCGATCCGTCTGAGGATGTCGATGGTGCCCATGCCGTCGCGTTTCCTGCCGCGCTTGATGCGCACGCAGAGAGGCGCGCGAATTTCGATGATGAGATCGCATCGCCGTGCGAAGTCGGTGCGGTACAGGAGAGGCGCGTTGACGCAGATCCGCTCGCCCGAGGCGATTTCCTCTTCCATGAGGCCGAGGATGACGGGATGGACAATCGATTCATGGAGGCTGAGGCGTTCGGGATCGGCGAAGACAATCCTTCCCAGGGCTTTCCGGTCGACAGAGCCGTCGGCGGAGAGGATGCCCTTCCCGAAGACGGCTACCAGCTTTTCGGAGCAGAGTTCGAGCGCCTTGTGCGCGAGCCTATCGGCGTCGACATTGGCGAAGCCCATGGATTCGAGGATGGCGGCGGCCTGGCTCTTCCCGGAGCAGTAGCCGCCCGTAAGGCCGATCATCGTTTTCATCTAGTGGATGTCACCCCAGAAGAAGGCCGTCTCGATGCTCACTCTGAGTGGCACCGAGAGTTCGGCCGCCGATTCCATCTCTCTTTTTATGAGGATGCAGGCGGCATCAACCTTGGCTTCGGGCGCCTCAAAAACAAGCTCGTCATGAACCTGGAGGAGCATGGACACCTCAGGCAGCTTCTCGCGAAGAGCCTTGTCGACGCGAAGCATGGCCCGCTTCACGATATCGGCGGCCGTACCCTGGATGGGCGTGTTTACCGCGACGCGCTGGGCAGCCTGGCGCTCGGTCTTGTTCCGCGAAGTAATCGCCTCGATTCTACGCCTTCGGCCGAACATCGTCGTGGAATAGCCCAAGGCTTCGGTCTCGGCTATCGTCTTCTGGATGAAGCGGGCTACCCCCGAATAGGTGGTGAAATAGGCGTCGATAAAACCCTGGGCTTTGGCGTTCGGGATGCCCAGGTCCCTGGCGAGCCGGAAGGCGCTCATGCCGTATATGACGCCGAAATTGATGGTCTTGGCGATGCGGCGATGTTCGGACGTCACATCATCTTCGGGGATGCCGAAGATGAAAGCCGCGGTTCGCCTGTGTATGTCGACCCCATCCCTGAAGGCCGCAAGGAGGTTCTCGTCGCCCGAGAGATGTGCCATGACGACGAGCTCGATCTGCGAATAGTCGGCGGAGATGAGGCGCTGGCCGGGCGCGGCCGTGAAGGATCCGCGGATGCGCCTTCCTTCCTCGTCGCGTATCGGTATGTTCTGGAGATTGGGATCCTTGCTCGAGAGGCGGCCCGTAGCCGCGCCCGTCTGGATATAGGTGGTATGGACACGACCGGAAGGAGTGCGTTCGGCAAGCGTGGCCAAGGTGTCGACGTAGGTATTCTTGAGCTTGGCGAGGGTCCTCTGGCGCAGGATGAGGTCGGGCACGGGGTCGAGAGGAGCCAATTCCTCGAGGACAGCCGTGTCGGTGGAAAATCCCGTTTTCGTGCGCTTCATGGTTGGCAGCTTGCGCTCGACAAAAAGCACTTCCTGCAATTGCTTCGTCGAGGCGAGGTTGAATTCATGGCCGACGAGGGAAAAGACTTTTCTTTCTATGTCTCCGAGTCCGGCTTCCAGTTCGATGCCATACTTCCTCAGCTCGGCGGCGTTGACGATGATGCCTTTCTCTTCCATTTCCGCGAGGATGGGTACGAGGGGCATTTCCAGGGAGCGGAAGATGTCGACAAGCTTTTTCCGCTCGAGGTCTTCTTTCAGGAGAAGATGAAGCCGCAGCGTAAAGTCGGCGTCCTCGGCCGCATAACGCAGCGCCGTGGCGATGGGCACCGCGTCGAAGGTTTCTCCCTTCCTCACTATCGAATCGAAGGATATTCCCGAAAGCCCCAGAAGTCGTTCGGAAAGGCTTTCGAGCGAGAAGGAATTGGATTCGGCGTCGAGAATCCAGGCGGCGATCATCGTGTCGAAAATTTCGTTCTTTATGGTGAGGCCTATGCGCTTCATCACGTGGAAATCATATTTTATATTGTGTCCGACGATGAGCGATCTTGAAGAAAAGAGGCGTCCAAGTTGACGTTGTGCGATCTCTATTGGTATGGTCGCTGAGTCGGGGGATTTGACGGGGATGTAGAACGCTTCCTTCGGCTTCTTCGCGAGTGAGAAGCCGACGAGATTGGCGGCGATGGCGTCAATGCTGTCGGTTTCCGTGTCGAAGGCGAAGGCTCCTGCGGCGATGCACTCGTCTACCAGTGCGGAGAGGGCGTCTTCGGTTGTAATCGCGGCATAGATTCCGTCACCGGAAAGTCCGGCCGCGACGGTGTCGGATTCCACCCGGGCGGGATCTGCTTCGGCCGAAGACCCCATTTCAACGAAGAGACCTCCCGGAATTGGCTCCCTGAAAGGTTTCATCGAGGGATTTGCCGTGCTGTTCTTCGTCTCCGATTGGGTCTGGGAACTCCAGTCCTGTATGAGGCTGCGCATGCCTTCCCTCAAGAAGAGGGGTGAGGCGGCCGCCCTGTCGAGGGGCGCGACGCGAAGATCGTCAAGAGAGGAAAGACCCAGGGGCAATTCATCGGAGAGGGTTATGAGCTTGCGCGAAAGGGCTGCGTCATCCTTTCCTGCCGCGAGTTTTTCCCTGAGCGAATCAGGCTTCACGCTTTCGAGGGACGCGTAGATGTCGTCGAGGGTCCTGAACTGGGACAGGAGCTTGATCGCCGTCTTGTCACCGATGCCGCGCACGCCGGGCACGTTGTCGGAGGCATCGCCGGTGAGGGAGAGGTAGTCGAGTATCCTGTCGGGACCTACGCCCCATTCAACTTCCACTTCGGCCGCGTCCAGCTCCTTGAAACCGAAGCCTTCCTGAGGACGAAGAGCCCTTACGCTTCCCCCTACCAGCTGGAGGAGATCCTTGTCGCCCGAGACAACATAGCATTCGCGATTTTCCCGGCGGCTCCATCGCGCGAGCGTGGCGATGACGTCGTCGGCCTCGTAACCCTCGGCGCGCAGCAGGGGCACCTTGAGGGCAGAAAGAATCTCCTCGACCAGGGGAACCTGGGCGATGAGGTCCTCGGGCGTTTTTTGCCGCGTCGCCTTGTAGGCATCATACATCTCGTGGCGAAACGTCTTTCCCTTCGAATCGAAGACGGCCGCGAAGGCTTCCGGTTTCCGCTGCCCGAAAAGGGAAAAGAGAAACTTGAAGAAGCCATAGACGGCCGATACGTTTTGCCCCGAAGGATTCCTCAGGGGTCTCGAAAGGAAGGCGAAATAGGAGCGGTAGACGATGGCATAGACATCGAGGAGATAGAGTGAAGATTTCTTGTCTTCTTCGCTCATCCTGCCTTCCTCGATTCTTCCC
>JBAQLW010000080.1:0-3809 GCA_049302175.1 Rectinemataceae bacterium | reverse complement strand
GCTTCGCGCCGCGCGCCCCGAGCTTTTCGCGGTCGAGGGGAGCTGGGCTGTCATTTCGGTGGAAAAGCTCAGGGCGCTGCCCGCCGCCGAGGCGGCGGGCCTGCGCCGTGCCGACACAGCCCTCATCGTCAGGTATGCGGCCATCCTTCTCGCAATCCTCGCTGCCATCCTCATCTCCACCTTCGGCATGGTCTATTTCTCCAATCTCCTCGGGCTTAAAATAATGAAAGACCTGCGGATGCAGCTCTTCGATCATGTACTCACCCGCTCGATGTCCTACCTTTCTAGGCAGCCCGTCGGCCGCCTCGTCACAAGGCTGACGAGCGACGTTGAAACCATTAATCAATTCTTCACCGACGTCCTCTCCGCCTTCATCAAGGACGCCTCCATCATGGTTGGCGCTGTCGCCGTCCTCTATTTCTTCGACTGGCGCCTCGCCCTCGTAGTGACGATCAGCATCCCCCTAGTCCTCTTCGTCTCGAACATAGCCCGCAAGCGCGCAAGGGACGCCTTCCGCAGCCAGAGGCAGTGGACGAGCAAGGTCAACTCCTACATCGCCGAGCACCTTTCCGGCATCGACGTGGTCAAACTCTTTGTGAAGGAGGAGAGCGCCAAGGCCGAATTCGCTGTCTATGACGCTTCGCTGAAGAAAGCCAACCTCGGCGAAATGTACGTCTTCGCCACCTTCAGGCCAATCGTCGATTTTCTCGCCACCTTCACCACAGCCCTCGCCCTCTGCGTAGGCGCCGCCTTCTATCTCTCCCATTCCATCTCGCTTGGCACCCTCATCGCCTTCGTCAACCTGATAGGGATGTTCTATTCCCCCATCAAGGACCTGGCCGAAAAGTACATCCTTCTCCAGAGCGCCATGGCCGGAGGAGAGAGGATCTTCAACCTCCTCGACGCCGACGAGATGATTCGCGATACGCCAAAGCTGCCGATGCCCGACAAGATCCGCGGCCACATCGAGTTTGATAAGGTCTGGTTCGCCTACAAGGAAGAAGACTGGGTGCTTAAGGATCTCTCCTTCACCCTCGAGCCCGGTAAGATGGTCGCCATCGTGGGCTACACGGGCGCCGGAAAGACGACGGTAGCCAACCTCGTCACCCGGTTCTGGGATATCCAGAAGGGCGAGATACGGATCGACGGCTATCCCGTGCGTGACCTTCCTCTCCACGGATTGCGAAGCGCCATCCAGCCAGTGCCACAGGATGTATTCCTCTTCTCGGGAAGCATCGAGGACAACATCCGCCTCGGGGAGAGTGTCACGGTGGAGAGGATGAAGCTGGCGGCCGAGGCCGTCCATGCCAGCGAATTCATCGAAGCCCTTCCCGAAGGATACAGTACCCACCTCGCCGAAGCCGGCTCCAACCTCTCCCAGGGCCAGCGTCAGCTCCTCTCCTTCGCCCGCGTCCTTGCCCACGATCCTTCGATCATCATCCTCGACGAGGCGACGAGCTCCGTTGACACCGAGACGGAGCGCCTCATCCAGCGGGGCATCGAGGGTCTTCTCTCGGGCAGGACGAGCGTCGTCATCGCCCACAGGCTCTCCACCATACGCCATGCCGACAAAATCATCGTCCTCGCCCAGGGAAGGATAGCCGAAACTGGCAGCCATGACGAACTGATCGAGAAGAAAGGCCTCTACTGGAACCTTTACAGGCTGCAGAACTCGGGGCTCGTGTGACAGCCTTCGCCCAGGTCGTCGAGCCTTTCATCGTCTCCGAAAAGGAAGGCTTCATCGCCGTCTTCAAGCCGGCTGGCATGCATTCCGTACCCGACCTGACCCTGTGGCTGACCTCTGAAAGGCCAGGTCTGGCCGAGCGCTTCGCTGCCTCGGCCGATGGCAGGATGAAGGCTGAATCGGGTATGCTGTCGAGGCTCGATAGGGCTACATCGGGTCTTGTCCTCTTCGCTACCTCTCCCGAGCACTTCCTGGCAGCCCTTGAGGCTCAACGAGTGGGGAGGATGCTTAAATATTATCGGATTGAGGCATCGAAGGCTGAGGGGAGCGGCGAGCTCCCTGGATCCCGACCCCTGCGCTGTCCCGTCCCCGGAATCGGTCCGCTCTTCGACCGGGCCGGCGAATCGAAGGAAGCCGCCCTGACGATTGCGAGCTATTTCCGTTCCTACGGGGAAAAGGGAGCTCGCGTCGCCTGCGTGGCAGCCGAATCCAGAAGCGAGACGAAAAAAGCCCTATCGGCGAGCCTTCACACGACGAGGATTCTACGGACTCGCGGCGTTTCCATAGAGGACTTCGCAGGCTTCGGTCCTGTCGTGGAAGTCGAAGCGGCGATAGCTTCAGGCTTCAGACATCAGGTCAGAGCTCATCTGGCCTGGGCGGGATATCCTATCGTTGGCGACAGCCTTTATGGCGGCAGGGCGGCTTCCCGCCTCTACCTTGAATGCCACAGAGTCGAACTTGCCCTCCAGAGCAGCCCTCCTATAGCCTTCGAAAGCTACGATCCATCCTGAGAAGCCAAGGGAAATTTCATGCAAATTCTGACACTGCACCCCCAACCCGAAGGCCGACATTACCTTGAATTTGGCTTCAGCTCCCTTCCTGGCCTGGCTTCGCCCAGGGCTATCCTGAGCACGGCGGATTCAGGCGATATGCGCTTCAATCCGGTGGCTGAATCGGAAACGCGCAAGGGCTTTTTCTCAAGGCTGGGGTTGGAGCCATCGCGAGTCGTTTCCCTCCCGCTCAAGCATACGCGACGCGTCGTCTTCATGAAGGCTGGAGAGGAAGCTGGACCCCTTCTCGCCAGAGCGGCGGCAGAAGGAGCCGACGGCATCGTTGTCGAGGATACTGCATTGGTCCCGGCCCTCACCGTGGCCGACTGCATGCCCATTTGGCTCCATGATGCCAGGCGAGGGGTATTCGGCCTCCTGCACTCAGGCTGGAAGGGTACAGGCATCCTTGTCGAGGCGGTGCGCGGCATGGGACGCGAATTCGGCTCCCTTCCCGGGGATATCGAGGCGATATTGGGCCCTTGCATAGGGGCTTGCTGTTATGCCGTATCCGAGGAGAGAGCGAGGTTTTTTGCCGACGAATTCGGGAAAAAGACGGTGCTCGTCACGAACACCGACGAAGGAGAAGCAAGGCATCATATCGACTTGAGGGCCGCAAACGTAGGACTGGCGGAAGGTTTGGGTATCGGAAATCTCGTCAGCGTGGAACTCTGCACCGCCTGTTTGCCGGCTCTGGGATCGTACAGGCGACAGGGACCTGCTGATTTTACGCGCATGCTGGCTCTCTGCGGCTATTTCTGACGACCTCAGGGCATCCCGCTCGTCCATATCTTCACAGAAAAACCGAAGAATGATAATATGCACGAACACCTTTTTCAAGGAGATTTTTCATGGCATACAAGATCACCGATGCATGTATCAACTGCGCCGCCTGCGAAAGCGAATGCCCCGTCAACGCCATCAGCGAGAAAAATGATGCACGCTGGATCGATCCCGACAAGTGCATTGACTGCGGAGCCTGCACATCAGCTTGCCCGACCGAAGCCATCATCGCTGGCTGAAGCCGAACCCATCAGCCGCCTCCAGCGTGGCCCCTTCTTCCGGGAAAAGCTGCCCGATCGGGCAGCTTTTTTTTCTACATCCAGCAGGCAGGTCGCATCGCATGCGCCAAACCCGGCTCAAAGATTCTGGGCGGAGCAGAACGAATCGAGGACCTCCTTGAGGTCCGGTTTTCCGATTTCCTGGAGGTCGTAACCCACCTTCACTGTCGGCTTTCTGATTTTCACTATCCTCGTGAGATCGATGGGCGTCGCGATGAGGACGGAATCGCAATCCGT
>JBAQLW010000079.1:0-1892 GCA_049302175.1 Rectinemataceae bacterium | reverse complement strand
GTAATAAGTCGGGGTCAGACCCCGCTTTTTAACTTTTGGACAGGATAACAGGACCCTCACGACCGACAGAAAAGAGTTTTGGGTAAAGAGAAGAAATAAGAGAAGATAAAGAGAAAAAAAGATAAAGAGAGAGAGCGTTTATTCCTTTCCATAAAAGCTACTCCTGTAAATCCTGCTCCATCCCGTTATCCCATTCTGGATAACAGGACCCTCAGGACCTACAGGAAAAAGCTATAGGTAAAGAATTGAATTCTCTTCTCTTTACCTAAATCCTTCTCCCGTAAATCCTGCACCTCCTGTTATCCTATCCGCCATTATATCCTATAATAATAACAATATTTGTTGAAAATACTAGGTAAATATTGTATAATCAGCTTCATGAAACGCTTTGCTCTCGATTTTCTCGCGCAGTGGCGCCTCAGACCCGACAGAAAGCCTCTCGTCATACGCGGCGCGCGGCAGGTCGGAAAAACGGAGCTCGTGCGGATCTTCGCGCGCCAGGCATTCGATTCGATCGTGGAGATCAATTTCGATGAAAATCCCGAGAAAGCAAGCCTGTTCGACGAGCCAGATGTCCGGACCATCCTTCGGCTTATCGAAGCCGATGCTTCAGAGAAGATTGTCCCAGGCAAAACCCTTCTCTTCCTCGATGAAATTCAAGGTGCGCCTACCGTACTGGCTAAGCTTCGCTATTTCTACGAAAAGATGCCGGAACTCCATGTGATCGCCGCTGGCTCTCTTTTGGATTTCTCTCTCGGCGCGCCGGAGTATTCCGTTCCCGTCGGAAGAATCGAATTCATGTATCTGGGGCCGATGAGTTTCGAAGAGTTTCTTCTGGCTCGCGGGCAGGAGCAATTGCGCGAGTATCTTTCCACATATCAAATTTCTCAAAACCTTCCCGAAGCGCTTCATGCCAAGGCGCGAGCCTATTTGAGGGAATATTTCCTGGTGGGGGGCTTGCCGGGGGTTGTCAAGGCTTTTATAGAATCGGACCTCGACATGAAAGCCGCGGCGCGTGCGCAGAGCAGCCTTTTGCTCACCTACTATGCCGATTTCAGCAAGTATAAGCGAAAGGTCGATGTACCAATGCTGCAGGCGGTCTTCAAGAACATTCCCGCGACAATTGGCAAGACGGCGAAATACTCGAGTCTCAATCCTCTCGCTCGGTCGATCCAAGTGAGAGAGAGCCTTGATCTATTGGAGAAGGCGCGTCTCGTGTTCAGGGTTTTTCATTCGGATGGAAACGGGATTCCCCTTGGCGCCGAAATCCATTCTTCCTCTTTTAAGCTGATTTTTCTGGATATTGGTCTTCTGGCGTCCTTTCTCAGTCTCAATGCGACCGACTTTCCGCGTGATAAGGATATGACGCTTGTCAATTCCGGTGCCATGGCGGAGCAGTTCATCGGTCAACATCTTCTGTATCGGAAGGGGTTCTATCACGAGCCTTCCCTTTTTTACTGGAACCGGCAGAGCAAGGGTTCCACCGCCGAGGTGGATTATCTCATCCAGGCGGGAAGCCGTGTCGTTCCCGTCGAAGTCAAGGCAGGCAAGACGGGTCGGCTCAGATCGCTCCAGGTGTTCATCCAGGAGAAGAACGCTTCCTTGGGTTTGCGATTCAATGACGATCTGCCTTCATGCCTTGAGTCCACAACATCGATCGCGGGGAAAAAACCTCAGCCCTTTAAGCTTCTCTCACTCCCCTTATACCTCGTGGAACAAGCCGAAAGGCTCCTGCAACCGGGGTCAGACCTCAATTTTTAACTTTTAGACAAGATAACAGGACCTCCAGGACTGACAGGAAAAAGCTTTTATTAAAGAATCCTCTTTCTTATCTTCTCTTTACCTAAATCCTCTTCCCGTAAATCCTGCTTCTCCTGTTATCATGTCCTCTC
>JBAQLW010000078.1:0-2098 GCA_049302175.1 Rectinemataceae bacterium | reverse complement strand
GTGAAGTTGCGCGCAAGATTCCCTTTCTCGTCGGGTGTCAGGGTGCTCTCGCCTTTTTCATCCTTGTTCGAGGCAAGGATATGTTTGTACGAAGAGATGAGGAAGCCCGCCGTGCCGCAGGCGGGGTCGAGGACCTTCTCGTCTTTTTTGGGATCGACGATCTTCACCATGAAGTCGATGATGTGGCGGGGCGTGCGGAACTGGCCCGCGTCGCCCTGAGAGCCCAGCACCGAAAGCAGGTACTCGAAGGCGTCGCCCAGGCGCTCCGAATGGTCGTAGCTGAACTCGTCGATAACCTTGAGAAAGATGCGAAGCGTCTCCGGATCGCGGTAGGGCAGGTAGGCATTCTTGAAAATAGCGCGAAAAAGCGCTGGAACTCCCGGGTTCTCAGGCATCCGTGCGATGGCTTCGGCGTAGAGGTTGAGGGTTTCGTGGCCGCCCAAACCCGAACGTATGAGTTTTGCCCAGCCGTAGCGCGCGAACTCGCCCGCGAAGAAGCTGCGCAGGCCGCCCAGCTCCTCGCTCTCCGCGTCCATGTCGTCCATGAACTTGTAGATGAGGGCTATCGTGATCTGCTCGACCTGGCTCTTGGGGTCGGGCACCTTGCCCACGAGAATGTCCCGCGCGCTGTCGATTCGTCGTTTTGTGTCGGTATCCAGCATTTCCTACTCTTTGAATAAATTTTCGATCATTGCCTTGCCGGGAAGTCTATAGATGTCGAAATCCGAATCGATGCTCAATATCTGCCGTATTCCGCGTTTCTCGGCCGCGATGACCAGGGTGGCGTCCGCGAAATCCATGGGTCTGTCGGAGTATTTTTGGGTCAACTCCACAATTCTGACCATATCATCCTGCTCAATTGGATGGAGGATGACTCCTTCCCGCATCACCCATTCGAAGAAATGCAGCTGGACTCGAAGGTCAAAATCCAGCATATGCGACACTTCCGTGATCACCGCGGTTGTAGTGACGAATTTATAACCCTTGTCTTTTATAAAATCGACAATTTTTTGATGGTAGTTATCATCCCTATCGAAGAGTGCGATGAGCGGGCCGGCGTCAACGAGTACTGCGTTTCGCATCGAGCTTTTCCTTAATCCGCGCCTTGTAGTTCGTTGACAAAGTTCCCTCTCCGCTGCCGTACCGGCCGAAATACTCTTTCCCAAGCTCGTAGGAGTCTTTCTCGGGTTCGTCGCGGTCGAAATAGCGCTCGAGCGCCTCCTTGATCAACTCCGACTTGGAACGCTTGTCTGCCCTTGAGGCTGAGTCGAGCTTTTTTTCGAGATCCGCGGGAAGTCTGACCGTTGTCATCTCTCTATCCTCTATGTATTACATACTGTAATACAGTATCACGAGTCTGTCAACCTAATCCTTGAGTTGCTTCATTGCTGGCGCCGAAACGAGTACTTTCATCTGACGAATGGCTATCTCATTCAGGCGCTTGAGTCGATCGCCCTGAGCAAGCTCCATGCGGATGAACTCGGCGTTCATGCCTTCAATGTTCGCGAGGACGAGAAGCTGTTCAATGGATGCATAATCTCTGATATTGCCTTCCCTGTCTGGATTTTCGTCCCGCCATTCCTTAGCAGTGAGGCCAAACAATGCAATATTGAGAACATCAGCCTCATTTGCATAAGTAATTGATGTTTGCTCGGTTGATATCAAGGCCGGAATTAGTAGCTCTTTGATAGCATCCGTATGGATTCGATAATTAAGTTTAGATAGAGTGCGGTTGAGATTCCATGACAGAGACAAGCGGCGGTTCTCATCCTCTTTAAGACGCTGGAATTCCTTGATGAGGTATATCTTGAATTTGGGGCTGATCCACATCCCGAATTCGAATGCGATATCTTTATGGGCGTACGTACCACCATAGCGACCAACACTTGCTCTTAGCCCAATAGCATTCGTTTTTTCTACCCATTCCTTTACACTGATTTTATAACTGTTTAGTCCGACTTGGCTTTTAATTAACGATTTCCCAATTTTCAACACTATATGAGCTTAGGAGGGGTTTTTCCTAGGTCTTCCACGTTTTTTCTTCGGTGCGTTCGGATCGATTTCCTTCCTGGGTCTTCCCCGTTTCCTGGGAGTTTCC
>JBAQLW010000077.1:0-4456 GCA_049302175.1 Rectinemataceae bacterium | reverse complement strand
CCTACGTGCTCGTCGCGTCAGGAATCATCCTGGCGGCGGTGTACTTCGTCCGGAAGGCCTCATGACTCCCTATGCCTGGCATTGTCAACAACAATGGCGATCTCAGGATCGCGGGCGATCTGTCGGTGAATATGTCGCCCGCGATCGACACGATACTGGATATCGTGCGTTACGCTCTCATCCCGATCTTCGCCCTCCTCTATGGCTACTTCCGCGTCGCGGAAAAGGAAGCGCGCGATGAGGTTCAATGATGGCAAGCCGATATTCGCCCAGATCGCCGAACTGTTCGCGGACGATATCATCGCCGGCAGGATTGCCGCGGGCGCGCGATTGCCGTCGGCCAGGGATATCGCCTCCTCCTTCGAGGTCAATCCCAACACCGCGGCCCGTGCCTTACAATCTCTGGCTGAGTCCGGAATAGCCCTGGTCGAACGGGGTACAGGGTACTACGTTTCCGAATCCGGCGCCGCGAAGGTTCGCGAATTGAGAAGAAGCCGTTTTCTCGACCAGGAATTGCCGCGATTGTTCAGGTCCATGGCCGACCTTGGTGTCAAGATAGAGGAAATCGAAGCGAGGTGGAGAAACTTTACCGTTTCCGCCGCTGCGAACAAGGATGGAATTTCATGAAAACAAGCTCGAGATTGCTTATCGCTTTCGGCGTCGTGACGCTCGTCGTCATAGTCGTCATAGTCCTCATCGTCGGTCTGGCGCCAGGTTGAGCCATCGCGGCAGCCCTTGCCGGTAGAAGAGCCGGAAGGGGCGCAGGGGCTCATTACGCGTCCAGCCGGCTTGATGACAGGCGCAATTTATAGTACTTTTATTCCGAGGCCCGGAAGGCAACTTCCGGGCCTACAATAATTTCCGGAGACGCCCCGTGGACGTCCGCGTTCTTCCCAAGCCAGCGAATTCCCTCACAGCTACCCGGCTCGTCCAGCAAACGACATTCTGGAGCCGGGTCAAGAAAAACCTCGGCTGGCGGGTGTTGGCCTTCGACATAGAAGCCGACGGCATCCCCACGGGCGACGTGCTCATACTCCTTCGCGATGTGGGAGGAGGCCGCAGCATAGCCTATTCGCCCTTCGGCCCCGAAAACCTCCCCATTTATCTGGCCGGAGAATCGGCCTGCGGAGCCTTCCATTGCTGCTGACGGGAGCCGTCATACTCATTTTAAGGACAGGATCATCGCGCCCCGGGGCAAGACTCTCATCCGCCCTTGTGATATCCTCACGATTCTCGTCGAGGAATAGCGCATTGACGAGGTGACAGGCAGGATACTTTCGCGTTTCGAGAAAAACTGAGGCAAGGAGCCCAACCATGAGCGAGCAAAATTCGAACGAGCGGCATATCAGCGAAGGCCGATACTGGCTTAGTCCCTACGATTTCAAGCCCGAAGTGATGGCGATGCGAAGGCAGCCGGCGAAGGTCCTCATCCACGACGCTACCCTGCGCGACGGCGAACAGACCCCGGGCGTCGTTTTCCGCAAGGCTGACAAGGTCCGCATCGCGAAAGCCCTCGATGCCGTCGGCGTGGACAGGATAGAGGCGGGCATGCCCGCCGTATCGGCCGAAGACTACGAGGCTATAGAGGAGATAATCGCCCTCAAGCTCAAGGCCAAGGTGTTCACCTTCGCCAGGGCCATGAAGGAAGACGTGGACAAAGCCGTCGCCTGCGGCGCCGATGGCGTCGTCATCGAAGTGCCGATCGGCTATCCCAAGCTCGTCCATCAGTTCGGCTGGACCTGGGAGGACGTCGTCCGCAAATCCGCCCCCATCATCAACTACGCCAAATCGAAGGGCCTCCATGCCCTCTTCTTCCCCTACGACACGACGAGGGCGAGGGAAGAAGACCTCGACCACATGCTCGAAACCATCATGAGGGAGTCGGCTCCCGATTCCATCGGCCTTGTCGATACCATGGGCTGCGCCACCCCCGAGGCCATCGTCTATCTCACACGCAAGTTCATCGACATCACCGGCCTGCCACTCGAAATCCACACCCACAATGACTTCGGCATGGCCGTGGCCACCGAGCTGGCCGCCGTCGGGGCCGGCGCCTCGGTCGTCCATTCCTGCGTCAACGGCCTCGGGGAGCGGACGGGCAACGCCGCTCTCGAGGAACTCATCCTCGGTCTCGATCTCCTCTACGGCGCTAACACCGGCTGCGACCTGGGCGCCATCACCCCCCTCTCCGCCCTCGTCTCGGAGTTGAGCGGTGTCCCCATCGCCCAGAACAAGCCTGTGGTGGGCGAGGGGAACTACACCCGCGAATCTGGCATCGGGGCCAACCTCGTCGTCGAACAGCCCCTCGCCATGTTCGCCACCCATCCCGCCCTCACCGGCCGCGCCGGCAAGGTCGTCTTGGGCAAGAAGAGCGGCAAGCCTTCCATCACCTACAAGCTGAAGGAGCTGGGACTTGGCGAACTGGACGACGAAAAGACGGCTGCCGTCCTCGCCGAAGTGAAAAAGCTGGGCAACGAGAAGCGAGGGCTGCTCACGGACGAGGAATTCGCGGCGATCGTGGTGTGCATCTCTAAATGATGGCCTTTTTACCATACTAAAAACTCCTTGTTAAATAGTGCTGGTAATAGTATTATTAAAACAAGGAGCGAAAGTATGATTGGACAATTGAGCGCCAATGACCTCAAAGTCAAAGGCATAACCGCCATCGACGAAATGACGGCCGAGAATGATGGTGTCGTCATCACTGTTCGCGGCAAACAAAAATACGTAATCTTACCGATGGACCACTACAACCAGCTGCGGGAATTCGAACTGGATGCCGCTATCAGGGAGTCCAGGCGAGAAATCGAAGAAGGCCGATTCCACGCCGGATCCATCGAGGAGCACTTGGCGAGAGTGCGTCATGTATAGGTTGCTTTTCACGTACTCCTACGAGGCAAAAGCGAGGAAGTTTCTGAAGAAACATCCCGAAGCCGAAAAACAATATGCAAAAACCCTACAGCTCCTCGAATTGAATCCCTTCCACCCCTCGCTTCGCCTGCATCAGTTTAAGACAACCAGCTCTGAGGGCTATTCAGTGTCGATCAACCTAACCTGGCGTATAGCGCTTCAGTTCCTGGTGACGGATCAGGATATCCTTCTCGTAAATATCGGCGACCATCAGGATATTTACGGTAAAAAGTGAGCACCAATCTCGGCCAAGAGATCAGCGATCGTTTTCCCGCGTAAAGCGCCTGAACTCTCGATTGATGCTCCGCCAGCGAGCGCGCTCGGCCGCCGCCAGGAGAGGGTTCTGCCTCCTTTCCAAAGCCTCGATCTCGCGGCGCAGCTTTCTCCAGGCGGTGTCGCCCTTGGCCTTGAGCGAAAACCTGCTCACGCGCGGCAATTAAAAAATCAAGAGATGCGATACTATCCTTCAGAATTTCTGGCATGTCCCAATTCCCTCCAGCCATCGCTGGGCTCCGCGCACTTCAATGCCGTCCTGTTCATACTCCAGTCGCAAGTCCCCCACGAGCTGGAGGCCTTTCATGTCATAGCGGCTGCAGAAATACGAAAGTCCAGGACTGATCTCCCGTTCGTTTGCCTTCACTTCTACCGCCAGGCGGGGCAAGTTCTCAACAGTTATCAGAAAATCGGTCTCCCGGCCTTCCTTTGTTCGCAGGTAGCGGAGTTCACGGCGAAGACCGTCCGCGTTTTCCCTCACATACAACTCTTTGAGGACGGAGGTGGCGACGTGGTTTTCCAACCGGGCGCCTTCGTTCTCGACAAGCGCGGTGTCGAAGAAATAAAGCTTTGGTTGCTGCGCGAGGGAGCGCGCTATCGATCGATTATGGGGATAGACACGGAAGACGATGTAGAGAGCCTCGAGTATTTCAATGTAGCGCTTCACCGTGTTGGGGGCCACGCCAATATCCTCCGAAAGGCTCTGATAGCTCAAGGGCGATGCCACCCGACCGCGCAGGAGGTTCACCAGAAGGTTCATCGCCCGGAGTTCCCTAATATTCTCAAAACTCAAGATGTCCTCTCGGATCAACCCATCGAGGTAGTATCGACGCCAGCGTCCTGCCTCAGCGGCATCCTCGGCCAGGAAGGGCTCGGGGAAGCCACCACGTTCGAGGAAGTGGGCGAGGTCCCGCTGCTCACCTGCCTGCATAGCCTCAGCGGGACTGATTGGAAGTAGCCGATGGTGGTAATACCTACCCGCCAGGCTGTCGCCTGATTGTCTGAAAGTCTCGAGGCGGGCGCTTCCCGTCACGAGTATGGCTGTCTCGCTTCGCTTGGTATCGTAAATGCCCTTCAGGTAATTCTTCCACTCGGGCATTTTATGGATCTCGTCGAAGACAAGAAGGTCGGAGTCACTAGGCCAAGATTGACGCAGGATTATCTCTTTGTCCTGCCGGTTGTCCCAGTTGAGGGAGAGAGGCTTGTCGAAACTTTTCGTGAGTTCCCGGGCGAGCCCTGAGTTCCCCCCCTGGCGAGGCCCAGACAGGAACAC
>JBAQLW010000076.1:0-12610 GCA_049302175.1 Rectinemataceae bacterium | reverse complement strand
CTCTTGGATATTCCCGATCAATCGATGTTCGGCTACCCCTTGGACGATGTGACATGGACTGACACGCGGATCCGCTTCAGCTTCGACGCCCTTGGGCCGGGGGAGGAACTGGGCTTCGACGGCTTCTATTCGCCTTCGGCCGGCGTCAAGACATCGAGCGGGGACAAGCCCTCGAGCGGCGCGATAATCGGGACGGCGAATGCGGCTTCATGGAAGGGTTCGTTCCTTCTCTCGAGAGCGTCAATCGTCTCGGTCCCCGGCGAGAATACGCTTTCGGTGCCGACTGAGGACGGCTCGCTTCCAGGAACTCTGCGCCTGCCAGATTCAGGACAGGAATATCCGCCCCTCATCCTTCTCCTCGCAGGCGCCGGTACCACAGACAGGAATGGCAACAACTACAATGTCCCGGGACGATCGGATTGCCTTTCGATGGTCGCTGAAGCCCTGTCCGCGAGGGGGGTCGCTACCTTCCGTTATGACAAGCGAGGTTCGGGAGAAGCCTACACGCTCGAGCGACAAGGCATGACGACAAGCCTGCTGAAGCATGCGGACGACGCTGCTCACGTTCTGAGGTTTTTATCCAGTCTGGATCGATTCTCGAGGATCACGGTGATGGGAATGAATGAGGGGGCTTGGTCCGGGGCTGCGGCCATCAGCATACTGGAGCGTGAGGGGTTGAACATCGACGGATTCGTAGCGGTGGACGCATCGGGGGAGGAACCCATCGATGAGCTTGAGTCTTCCCTTGAAGGACTTGAGGAAGGGCTAAGGTCAGAAGCGGAAGCTATCGTTCGCGCGCTCAAGGCAGGCGAAGCGTTCGAGGTGCCATCCGAAGCTTTGGCAGACTTTTTTGCCGCCTCGCGCAGAGAATGGCTCAAAGCATGGCTCAATTTCAAACCCGCCGATGAAGTCGCCCGGCTGAAGACTCCTGTTCTTTTCATCTACGGTTCCGCTGATTTGCAGGTGCCGCGCGAGGCTTTTGAAAAGCTGCTCGACGCGCGACCGACGGCGGCAGCCCGCCTGATCCCTTCGATGAATTACACGCTGAAGATGGTGAAGACGGAAGAGGAGAATTACGACTCCTTCACCAATCCCAGCTATCCACTGGCCGATGGCCTGGCCGATCTCCTGGCAGCCTGGGCCAAGGCAAAACCTCTCCCCCAGGGTTCCCGGCCCTACGAAAGGCTCAAGGAAGACTGATCATTTTCTGTTCAGCGATGAGCGGATCATTGTTCTCAAGGCAGCGGCATCGGTCTCGATATTCCTCACGACATAGACATCCTTCTCAAGTCCGAGGGGCGACGCGTTCGCGTTGAGATTTCCTCCGAAGAATTTTCCGATCGCGGCTGCCCATATGAATTTGACGACTGGCTTGTAGGCTTTCGCCGTCGCTTCATCCTTCATCTGTATATAGATATCGAGAAGATAGCGGGGCTCGGGAACAGTCGGCGAAGCCTGGTAAAGGGTCTGCGTCGCCTGCGGTGTGATCTTTGGGTAATCGTAAAGGCGCCGCCCAGCGATGACAATGCTGCCTATGGGGATGGAAGTTGCCTCCAGGGGGAGGGATCCCGCGAAGAAGATCGAAGGATCGTTGGCAACGATAAATATGTCGGATTTGGCGAGGGGAGCGAAGCTGGCCGGAAAGGCGACTATATCCGCGAATCCAGTCGTAAGGGACGAGCCGCTTGCATTGTTGGAGGGAAAAGACGCCGGGACCGGGGTTGAAGAAGCGTGGATGAGGCCTGGCTGGGGCGCCCTGATGAAGAGGGGATATTTCAAGGACTCGTATCCGCCGTCGCTGGTTTTTCCCCAATTGCCGTCGAGGGCCAGGGCCAGCCTGACCGAGACGACGGGAAAATCCCCGACAAAAATGGCTTCCATGGCCGGAGTGGGCGTCCCGATGCCGCGCATCCCGGCGCCGAAGGTCTTGGTCCGGTCGAGAAAGCCCTCGAGAACTGTCGTGTCAGTCTTCGTCGACGAAGCGGATTTTGCAGCCTGGCCGGGTCCTGCTGCAGTGGAGCCGCCGCCCTCCCCGAGGGCGGCGGCCAAGACGCCGAGTTCCTCCGCGTCGAAACCTTGAGCAATGTCGCGGAGCGATATCCCCGAAAATCTCATATAGAGCTGGGGAGTTGATTCCAGAAGCGAGGATGGCTCCCTCTCCAGCACTGAAGGCGGTATCGTGGAACAGCCGGCCATGATGATCAGGACAGCTGCCGCTACATATATAGGGGAAGACATGCCGCCTGTATTTTTATATCGGGGAAAAATCATGCTATACCTCGTTGTTTAAAAAGACTAAAGCAAAAATCTCTATGTTCCGCGACAGCCTTGTTCCAGTATTCAAAGGCCGAGCCTTTATAGCCGGCTTCAGGAATGCGGCCGCGCAGGCCGCCGAAGGCTGATGATGCCTTTGTCGCCGCGTCCTTGAGCCATGCGAGGCGGTCATAGCCCGTCCTCCAAGGATCGGGAGAAGAAAACGGGGAGATGGTCCTGCCGCCCGCGCCCATGGCCCAGGCTTCAGGCGTATAGGGAGGCACGTCGAAATCGATGATGTAATCGGATGCGCGGGCGGCGCTGTCGCCCACAGCCTTGGCTCCTCCCCACAACTCCTCGAGCCTCTCCGTCACAAAGATCTCATCGGCGAATGAGCGTCTGTTGAAAGTGCACAGAAAGCGATAGATCATGGCTGCGGCTTTTACGAATCGATCGGCGTTGCGTATTTCCTTGAACGAATCCTTGAGCCTTCCATCTTTCCAGACCAAGCGGGGATTGTCGGGATTCCTCATCGCCTGAAGATGCCCAGCCGCCGGGAAAGGGGAGGAAGCATCCATAGTATTCTGAGCTTCCGCCTCGCCCGAGAAGTTCTGGTGTGCCCATGTGTCGGCATAGGAGTGAAGGGCAAGACCTATCCTGTAGAGATTGCGCGTATTCAAGGCCGCGATGAGAATTTCCCTTGCCAGCGGCGAATCCGCAGTCACTACGAATCGACTGGCATGGCCATCGAGACGCAGCGCACTCGCCGCGCCCACATCGCCAGGAATGAAATGGAAAGGCTGGTAGATATTCTTCGCCACTGCCTCGTCCCAAAAAATATAATTCTGCGTCACGTGGGTATGAAAAAGCGGGGCGAATCCGTTCCCCGCGCCTCCGTGAAAGGAAGATCCGCTCAGTGGTGATATCGAAACCTCCCATGGAGCGATGCATTCGTCTACCATTTGGCTCGAAATGGCGATGGTGGAGGCGTCAGCCTGACTGAAGCCCGCACATCGGCTTATGTAGTGCAGGGCGTAATAATGGAATTCAATATTCATTGATGCATAAAGTATGCCGCGCTAAGCGCTTTACGGCAACCATTTGCGGCATCAATCGCTTTCTTTCTGGAATCTTTCAGATACTGATGCTAGGATAGGAGGCAGGAGAGCATATGGCTATCGAAAGAACCTTTATGATGCTCAAGCCCGGCGTCCTTCCCCGCCGTATTGTCGGCGAAATCATCACGCGTATCGAACGCAAGGGCTTTGAGATTGTGGGCATGAAGCTCATGTGCGTTCACCGTCCTCTCGCCGAGGCGCATTACCTTGAACACAGGGAGAAGCCATTTTTCCAGGAACTCGTCGATTACATCTGTTCAGGCCCCGTCATCGGTATGGTTCTGGAGGGAGACGGCGCGATATCTCTGCTGAGGAATCTCTGCGGAGCCACGAGAGCGGGCGAAGCGACCCCGGGCAGCATCCGCGGCGATTACGCGGTGCACACGAATTTCAACATCATCCACGCTTCCGATTCTCAGGGATCAGCGGCGCGAGAGATAGATCTCTTTTTCAAGCCTGAAGAACTCATCGATTGGAAGGATGGCAACAATGATTGGATCTGAAAAACTCCCCACATGGGATCTCACTCCCGTATTTCCTGGCTTCGATTCTGATGAATACAGAACCGCGAAGGCCAAGGCATCGAGCCTCGCGGCTCGAGCCCTCGAATTCTTCACCATAAGCGCTGTCGCCGCAGAGGAAGAGGACACTGCGAAATGGCTGAAACAGGCGCTCGCCTTCAATGAAGAGCTGGGAATTCTCGTCGAAACCCTGTCGGCCTATACCTATGCCCGCTTCAGCACGGCTACCCGGGATCCACTTGCCCTGGCCGAAATCAACGCAGTCGAAGAGCTCCAGCTCCCCGCCAAAAAAGCCGATGTCCTTTTCAAAAACGCCCTCGCCGCAAGGAAGGACGCCGTTGAGAAGGCCCTCGCCAGCGATTCGGCGCTTACCCCCTATGCCTTCCATCTTCGCGAAGAACTTTTCTTCCAATCCAGGCAGATGTCGCCCGAACTGGAGGACCTGGCCGAGGATCTGGGCAGGAGTGGGGCTGACGCATGGTCGAGGCTCCAGGAATCGGTGAGCTCCAACGCTTCGGCTGTTTGGGACGAGGCGACAGGAGCCCGGAAAACGGTGATCGAGCTGCGCAATCTCGCCTTCGATCAGGACAGGGGCGTACGCGAAAAGGCTTTCAACCTCGAGCTCTCCGTATGGAAATCCGTCGAAATTCCCATGGCCGCGGCGCTCAACGGCGTCAAGGGATCCACGAACGCCCTCAACGCGCGCCGCGGCTGGAAAGATGCCCTGGAGAAATCAATGACCCAGGCGCGGATCAGCGCCGCCACCCTCGAGGCCCTCATCTCGGCGATGGAATCTTCTCTCCCTATGTGGCGGCGCTACCTCAAGGCCAAAGCGAGGGTCCTTGGTCTTCCCTCGCTCGCTTTCTACGATCTCTTTGCGCCCGTCGAAAAGAAAGGCCAACCTCTGCCGACCTTCTCCTGGGAGGATGCGCGCGGCTTCATCCGAGACAAATTCTCTTCCTTCGATCCCGATATGGGCGCCTTCGCCCTGAAGGCCTTCGATTCGAACTGGATCGACGCGCAGCCCAGGGAAGGCAAGGTTGGGGGCGCATACTGCACCGACTTCCCCATGGCCAAGACAGCCCGTGTGCTGTGCAATTTCGATGGGAGTTTCTCATCCGTCAGTACGGTTGCCCATGAGCTGGGCCATGCCTGGCATCACGAATGCATACTCGACAAACCATACGCCCTCACGCAGTATCCGATGACCCTTGCCGAGACAGCCTCAATCTTCGCCGAGACTATCGTCTCCGAATCGGCGCTCGCCGATGCAAGCCAGGCGGAGCGTCTTCCCCTCGTAGAAATGCACCTGCAGGATGGCTGCCAGGTCATCGTCGACATCCTCTCCCGTTTCTATTTCGAGAGGGCTGTCTTCGGCGAGCGCCTTTCGAGCGAACTCGGACCCGATCGGTTCAGCGCCCTCATGCTCGACGCCCAGGCCAGAACCTACGGCGAAGGTCTCGATCCAGGGAAGCGCCATCCCTACATGTGGGCGGTGAAAGGCCATTACTACATCCCTTCGCTCTCCTACTACAACTTCCCCTATGCCTTCGGACAGCTCTTTGGCCTCGGCCTCTATGAACGCTACAAATCGGAAGGACCGGGCTTCGCGCAGACCTACCGACAGCTCCTCGGTCAGACAGGCTCGGCATCGGCGGTGGACGTGACGAGGAAAGCGGGATTCGACATCGAAAAGCCCGAATTCTGGTTCTCAGCACTCTCCATCTTCGAGCGGCAGACGGTGGAATTCGAAAACCTTGTAGCCGACGTTTTAGGCAGATAGCCTTCGTCCCGGAGAGGAGACATGGACTTTTCAAGAACTTTCCTGGAGAGGAAATCGGTGAGGGCATACGAGGAAAGACCCGTACCGATGGATCTCAAGACTCGGGTGCTGGGAGCAGCTCTCAGGGCTCCCACTGCCGGCTCCGATCGTCATCCATAAGGACCGGTATGCCTTGCCTCCCGCCAAAGCCCTGGCGAGCCTCTACGTGGGCGAGGGCTTCGGCGCTTTTACGCCTACGGCTGCCGCCGAGAATCCGGGTCAGGCGCTCTATGCGCGCAAATTTTCCGCCGACTCCAGCGTCGAGATGCGCCAACGCGTGACCTCGATGCTCGAAGACTGGCGCTGATTCACTTCAACTTTCCCCTGCAGAGGATGGGAATCTCCTCCACGACATCGTCGCCCGATATGAGGGTGGCTGAATCGTAGAGATTGCAGACAGGGCAGATGTGGACGGGAATTATCCGCAGCTTTTCGCCGATCTTGACTTTTTCCCTGAATTCCCTGTCGTAGATGATGGCGTGCTCGTCGTACACCGCGAAAATGTGGACGGAAGGGAACTCCAGTATCGTGCCCTTGCCCGGGGTGGCGCATATGCCTTTTGTCCTTTCCTGCATCGTCAGGCCCTTGGCGCCGACATCCATGATTACCCTCTCGGCAGTCGGCTTCGATATGACGGTGGCGAGGACGGTTGCGGCACAGCGATCCAAGGTGCCGATGGCATGGGCCTGGGAAGCGTCCATGAAGACATAGGTGCCGGGGCGCAGTTCGGTGACGCCCTCCATAATTTCGAAGCGATTCATCAGGGATGGGGTCGAGCCTATGCTCACCACTTCAGGCTTCATGCCTATGCCCGCAGCGAGGTCGGCAAAACGCAGTGTTCTCCTCTGGCTCTCCAGAAAGATGCGGCCGCACTCTTCAATATCTCTGGCGCTGTAGCTATGGCCATCATGGGAGAATATGCCCTTGAAATGCACATGGGGACATCCCCGTATCGTTTCCAGAAGAGCCAGGAAGTCCTTCTCCTCGATGACGCCCGACCTGTTCTCACCCACCTCGATTTCTATGAGGACAGTGGCGGGCTTGGAAGCGGCAGCGAAAACCCGCTCCGCGTCCTCGACCTGGCAGGGGCTATCCACGCCGAAAGCGATTGTGCAGGTTTCGGCTACCTTGATGATTCTCTCAAGCTTCTGCCGACCCACGATTTCGTTCGCGATGAAGATGTCGTCAAGGCCATTGGCTGCCATCACCTCAGCCTCTCCCACCTTGGCGACGGCGATGCCCACGGCACCCGTCTTTTTCTGAAGCCTGGCTATGTACGGCATCTTATGCGTCTTGGTGTGGGGGCGAAGCGCCACCTTCCGGCTGTCGGCCCAGTCCTGCATGAAGCGCAGGTTTTCGAGCATGATCTCGCGGTCGATCAGTAGGCTTGGTGTGTCCAGTTCCCAGTACTTCATCTTTCTGCTCCTTCGTCGAGACAAGGACAGCCTTTCGTCAGTGATCGGATTTCAGTCCTGCGCCGCACATGGGAAGCAGACTGTCGGGCGCCGAACCCCTCCGGGCTCGATAATCCAGATAGGCGGCATAGGTGGCCGCCGTCGTGTGTTCGCAGTAGATTCCCTTTCTGGCCAGGGCTGACCTCGCGTCCAGGATCCTGTCCTCGGGGGCGAGGATCACTTCGGCGCCGTACCTGTAAATGAGATCAAGGATGGCTTCGCCGCGCATAGGCTTGCCTATCGCGATCCCCTCGGCCAGGGTTGGCGAAGGCCGGACAGCCGCCGGCTTCCGTTCGCCCCTTCCCCAGGCCTTCCGGATGGGATCGCAGCCTTCGCTCTGAACCGCCACCACCTGGGGCATCCTTTCGATGGCGCCGGCGGTCAGAAGCTCCTCGAGCCCCTTCATCGCCCCCAGGAAGAGGGTGCCGTTCCCCAGGGGGATAAAGAGGGTGGAAGGCATCCGCCCGAGCTGTTCGAATACTTCGTAGATATAGGTTTTCGTCCCTTCGAAGAAGAAGGGGTTGTAGACGTGATTGGCGTAGTAGAGCCCCTCGCGCTCCATTTTTTCACGGCAAACTTCGGCGCAGTGGTCCCTGGTCCCGGGAACGACATTCACTCTGGCGCCGTGGGCTTGGATCATGGCGATCTTTCCGGGCGAGGTGCCTTCCGGAACGAATATCTCGCAGTCGATTCCCGCCTTGGCGCAGTATGCAGCGACGCTGTTGCCGGCGTTCCCGCTCGAATCCTGGACAACGGAATCCACGCCGATAGCCCTGCAATGCGCCACGAGAAGGGCAGCTCCCCTGTCTTTGAAGGAGAGGGTGGGCATGAAATAGTCCATCTTGAGGAGAACATCCTCGTCCAGGCGTATGACAGGCGTCATGCCCTCGCCGAGGCTGATGTCCTTCCAGCCATCCCCCTCAAGGGGAAGGAAAGCCCTATACCGGAAGAGGTTCCACTCGGACCTGTCGATGAGGCCTGACTCGAATCGCGGCGGGGTAAAATCCAAATTCCAGAGGCCACCGCACGCGCATTTCGCCCTGCGCGTCGCCGCGCTTTCCCTGTGGCCGCAGCTCGAGCAGACAAATTCCATCGACGTCAGCCCTTCGACGCCATTTCAGCGATAGCCGATACTTCGGCGATGGCCGATACTTCAGCGATGGCCGATACTTCGGCCACAGCTTCTATCTCGACGAGGCATCCAAAATGAAGCCTGCCCGTCGGCACGATTACCCTCGCCGGCTTGTGGGTTCCGAAGAACTCGGCGTATATCCTGTTGACGGTATCCCAGCCATCCATGTCGGCGATATAGACTCGGCAGAGAACGACGCTGTCCCGTCCGAGGCCCGCCTCCATCAAGACCCTGTCCACGTTGGCGAGAGCCTGCCGCGCATGGGCTTCCATCCCTCCTTCGGGGAGAAGCCTCGTATCGGGATCGATCGAAAGCTGGCCCGATACATAGAGCATGCCGTTTGAAACGATACCGGGCGAATAATGCCCCTTGTTCTCGGCGAGGTAGGCTGGCGCGACCTTTTTCATCATCGTTCCCTCGGTCAGTAGGGGGCCAATATGGCGAGGACCTTGTCCTTGCCCAGGGTGCCGAGGAAACCGGCCAGGCGCGGTCCCTGATCCTTGCCGACAAGGGCCTGGTAGGCGGCCTTGAAGAGGGTCTTGCCGTCGGTTCCCGCCGCGGCGGCCGCGTCGTAGATGGCCGCCGCCACAGCCTTTTCGTCGGCGAAACTCTCGAGCCTGGCGACGACATCGTCGCGCAGGTGTACGACGGCCGCCAGCTCCACTCCCGCGATTTCAGCCTTCTCGCCAGGCTGTCGCACGCCGAAGCGGAATTCCTCGGGGGCGCATTCGTTCACCCAGTACCATGCACGCTCCGCCCTGCTGCGGATGCCTGCCATCTGGGATGGCTTGATTCCGGGAAGGGAAGCCAGTACCTGTTCCACATCGCCCTGGTAGATGAGAAGGAGGCTGGAAAGATGCCTGAAAGGAACCTGGTAGGGCGCCTCGGCCGGCACTCTATCCACCTGGGAGAGTTCGTAGATGCGGCGTTCCCTCTCCTCGGAATCCTCGTCTTTCGCCTTTTCGAGACCCCAGTAGATGCGTTCGGTCTTGTCGTAGTCCTCGTAGATCTTGATCACGTCGAGATCGAAGCTGATGACGAATTCGGTGTTCGGCCGCGTTCCCGCGAAGAGGTAGCGTACGAGTTCGGGCTGGTAGACGCGCAGAAGGTCGGGAAGGTCGACGACCTTGCCCTTCGAGGAGGACATCTTGCCCGGCGAGCCCTTTATCCCGATAAAGTCGTAACGGAAGGTCACGGGAGGCTTGCGTCCGTACACATCCTCGACGACATGCTTCGATGTGTCGAAGGATCCGCCCTGGGAGTGGTGGTCCTTGCCCGCAGGCTCGAAGTCCACCTCTTCATGGTTCCAGCGCATCGGCCAGTCGACGCGCCAGACGAGCTTGGCTCCCTTGAGCGTCCTCAAGTCGCCCGTCTCCCTGTGGCCGCATTCGCAGTGGTAGCTCAACCCCCATTCGCCATCCCAGCCATCCACTTCCGTCGTATCCTTCTCGCAGACCGAGCAGAACACAGAGACGGGCCACCATTCGCCCTGTATCTTGTGGTCTTCGTCGCGGTACTTGTCGAGGATAGTCTTCAGGTGCTCCCGCTTTTCGAGAGCCTGGCGCATGCCCTGGGCGTAGGTTCCCGAGCGGTAGCGGTCGGCCTGATAGAGGAACTCCGGATATATCCCGACTGTCGGAAGCACAGACTCCACATCCACTTCGTGGTGGCGAGCATAAGAGGCGTCGCGGCCCCAGGGGTCGGGGACCATCGTGATCGGGAATCGCAGGTATTTTTGCAGGAGCTCCGGCTGGGGCATATTGAGGGGCACTTTTCTGAAGACATCATAATCGTCCCAACTGTAGATGAAGCGGACTTTTTTACCCCGGGCGCGAAGGGCTCGCACGACGAGTTCCACCGAGATCATTTCGCGGAAATTGCCCACGTGGACAGTGCCCGAGGGGGTGATGCCTGAAGCGCAGGTGTACATTTCTTTGTCGCCCCATTCGGCGATTATCTTCTCGGCTGTCTGGTCTGCCCAATGTAAGGCTTTTTTGTTTTCCATGGGATTGAGTATACCTGATTCTTGCTCGCCATGAAAATAGGTTCTCGTACGCGGTTCCAGCCCTGGCAGTAGCAGAGGCAGGAGCAGCGGCGGGAGCAGAAGCCGACGCAGCCGTCAGCGCGATGCTCAGAACTCCTGAAGGATTCCCTGCCGCATCAGGACTATTTCCATGCCGCCGGCCAGAAGGGCAGTTGCCGTAGGCCGCTTCACGAGACCATCGAGATGGATCGATGAGGAGCCTCTCGCCAGCCTTCATCGACAAGCATTCAACGATGGCCGTATCCGCAGCCCGGCGCAATGCCCTCATGCCGTCTTTTCTCCGCTCGGACCGCGTTTGTATATGGGCACGCGCGACTGGGGGGCGAGGTCCAGCCCGTCCCTCTCCCCACGCTCAAAGTATCGGTATGCTATGCCCGCCACCATGGCTCCGTTGTCGCCGCAGAGGGCAAGCGGCGGGAAATGCACTTCGAGATCGCCGCGGCCTGCCAGCTGACGCCGCAGGTAGGCGTTGGCTGCCACGCCGCCTCCGGCCACGATCCTGTTGATGCCTGTGTCCTGGGCGGCGAGGAGAAGCTTCGCCAGAAGCATGTCAATCGCCGCCTTCCTGAAGGAAGCAGCGATATTCTCGGGGCTGGTCACCGCATTTTCCCTTCGGTAATCGTCGAGATGGTGGATGACGGCCGTCTTCAATCCTGAATATGAAAGATCGTAACGGTGATTTCCCTTATGTAAGGATGGCTGGGGGAATCCGAAGGCTCGCTCGTCGCCCCTCTCGGCCATTTCGTCGATCACCTGGCCGCCCGGGTAGCCAAAACCGTAGTGCTTCGAAACCTTGTCGAAGGCTTCGCCCACGGCATCGTCTATCGTCGTCCCCAGGACATCGATCCTGTCGAAATCATCGGCGCGGCAGATGATCGAATGACCGCCGGAAACGAGGAGGCCGATGAAGGGGTAGGCTATGTCGCCGGCAAGCAGCGGCGCATAGAGGTGGGCGAGCATGTGGTTGACGCCCTTGAAAGGCTTTCCGAGGGCGAAAGCCATGGCCTTCGCGAAGGAGAGACCTACTGCAAGGGAACCGATGAGGCCGGGTTGAAAGGTGGCGGCAATGCCGTCCAGCTGTTCCGGTCCGATGGACGCGGCGTCCAGGGCCTGCCTGACGACCCTCTCGATCCAGCGTGTATGCGCGCGGCTCGCGATCTCTGGCACAACGCCCTGATATTGGGCGTGGAGGGGAATCTGTGTGGCAACGATATTCGAAAGTACCTTTCTGCCGTCTTCAACTACCGCCGCCGAACACTCATCGCAGGAGGATTCAATCCCCAGGACGAGCATCGTCATGTCCCGACGCGTCGTCTCCGACAGCGTTCCTGATCATGTATTTGGAGATGGTCGAGAGAGAATAGCCTTCTTCGTAGAGCTGAGGGTAGATATCCATGAGGGTTTGGGCGAGTTCGGCCGACCAGACATGGCCGATCAGAACGGAAGCGCCTCTGGCCGAGGCGATTTTTTTGCCCTCTTCGAGAGCGTGGAGGATGGACTGCTTATCGCCAGTGTTGTCAAGAAACACGTCACGCTCCCAATATGGTATGGACAGCTCCAGGCACAAAACCGCGGTTGCGGTATCCGGAACCGTCCTGGAGTCAAGATAATAGATACCACGCCTTTTGACAAGGTCGAGGATGGCTCCCATGAGGGGCTCGTGCCTGGTGACGGCCGATCCCATATGGTTATTCATGCCTACAGCTCTTTGAAGGCTGTCCAGGTTGCTGGCGGTCAGCGACGCGGCTTCCTCCACGGGCATATCGAGGAGAATCGCTCCCGGGCCAGGATCGTTGCCGCCAAGAGCCTGCATCGGTTGGTGGAGAATGATTTCCTTCCCGGCCTCCGCGGCAATCCGCGCCGCCTCCACGCTCTGGTCGACCTGAGGTAGAACGGCGATCGTGAGGGGGAAGGGAAGCGCAAGGAAAGGCCGGAGCTGGTCCAGGTTGTATCCCGCGTCGTCAATGACGATGATGAGCGTGGGTCTGCGGCCTTCCTTCAGCATCTCGTCCCGAACGCCGAGAACGTAGGATTCGGCTCGGGGCTTCGAGGAAGCCGGGGTCTGTACGGCCAGGCTGTTGGCGACTCCCAGCGGCTTTTCGGTCGGTTTTCCTGCCTCATCGGGCTTTCCCCCTTCGGCGGGAGCTGGGGAAACGGCGCTCGGGGGGAGAAGTCCTTCGTAACCTTCGGGCAGTTCTATGCTGTATTCGGGTAGTCCATCAGGCCAGATTGTTGTCGAGGGGAGGGGGCTCTCTGTCTGCTTTTC
>JBAQLW010000075.1:0-3659 GCA_049302175.1 Rectinemataceae bacterium | reverse complement strand
GGGTCAGTTCCCTGAAAAGCGGCTTTCGGCCTGTATAGCCTACGATTCCAGGCGACGTTCCGCCGATTTTGCCCTCGCGACGGCTCTCGTTTTCGCGGCCAACGATATAAAAGCCTATCTTTTCCCCTCGCTCAGGCCGACGCCCGAGCTCTCCTTCGCCATACGAACGCTGGGCGCCGACACGGGCGTCGTCATCACCGCCAGCCACAACCCCCCCCAGTACAACGGATACAAGGCGTACTGGAACGACGGCTCCCAGGTTGTGCCGCCCCACGATGTCGGCATCATCGACAAGGTGCAGGCGGTGAAGGAAGTGAAAATGATGGACAAGATCCTTGCCCTCGAAAAAGGCCTTCTCGTCATCATGGATCCCGCCGTCGACGACGCCTATGTGGCCATGGTGAAATCCAAGCTGCTCAGACCCGATCTCATCAGAAAGGAAGCGGGTTCCGTGAAAGTTGTCTATACCCCGCTCCATGGCACGGGCGCCATGCTCTTTGAACGCATCATGGGCGAGCTCGGACTCAGTGTCCTGACCGTCCCCGAGCAGCGACAGCCCAACGGAGAATTCCCGACCGTATCCTTTCCCAACCCGGAGGAGCCCGCGGCCCTCAAGCTCGCCATCGAGCTGGGAATGCGCGAAAAGGCCGATGTCGTCATGGCGACCGATCCGGACGCCGACAGGCTCGGCATCGCCGTGCCCGACAGGAGCGGCAATTTCGTGCTTGTCACGGGCAACCAGCTCGGAAGTCTCCATCTCGATTATCTACTCGGCTCGCTCAAGGAGCTTGGCCGCATGCCGCCCCGACCCGCCTGCATCAAAAGCATTGTCACGACGGATTTCCAGACGGCGATCGCGGCGAAATACGGGGTCGAGTGCAGGGATTGTCTGACGGGTTTCAAATGGATCGCCGAGATGATGCGCAGATTCGAAGATGAGGGATTGGATTTCATCTACGGATCCGAGGAGAGCTATGGACATCTCATCGAGACAGAGGTGCGCGACAAGGACGGCATCTCGGCCGCCGCCCTCACCGCCGAAATGACCCTCTACTGGCGCTCCAAGGGGAAGGGACTCCTCGACAGACTGGACGAGCTCTACGCCGAATTCGGCTATTACGAGGAAAAGGGAATCAGCAAGTATTTCCAGGGTCCTTCGGGCATGCAGATCATGACCGGGATCATGGACAACTACCGCCACAACCAGCCTATTGCCCTCGGAGGCATTCCCGTCGTTTCAATCCGCGACATAAAAACCGGCAAGGAATGGGATACAGGATCGAGAGGGACCAGGGAGGTCAACCTGCCCGAAAGCGATGTACTCTTGTGGCGGCTGCGCGATGGCACACTCGTTGTGGTCCGCCCTTCAGGCACTGAACCCAAGATCAAATACTACGTGCTGTGCCGCACCGACACCGCATCCATTGGGCTTGCGGCGGCGCGTCTCCAAACCAGGGACAAAATCGCCGCGATAGAAGCCGATATCCGGAAGGTAATCGGCTGATGTCCAATTTTTCCGGCGGTGCGCCGCTCTGGGCTCGTTATGTGAATTCCTCGAACCAACCTGAACAGAGGGAAACGGGCCGTGGCTGGACAGTACCCCCCGGAACGGAGTTCCTCTCTCCCCCGGAAGGGGCGGAAGACGACTGTCCCCTCCCCTTCGATTGGGAACGCAGACGCTACGCGGCCCTCGACGTGGAAACGACGGGTCTCGATCCCTACAATGACCGCGTTCTGGAGATTGGCCTCGTCCTTTTTTCCTTTGACAGCGAAGGCGCCCTCGTCGAGGAGCGAACCTGGCAGAGTCTCCTCAATCCGGGCATCGCAATTCCGTCTTCAGCCACCGCCATTCACGGAATAACGGACTTCGATGTCTTCGCCTCCCCCTTCTTCAGGGAGCTGGCGACAGAGCTCTTGGCCCTGCTGGAAGGAAGGGTGATGGTAGCACACAATGCGCCCTTCGACGCGGGATTCATCGCCAGTGAATTCGCGAGGCTCGGTATGGCATCGCCCGTGGGCGAGATGGCCGACAGCCTCATTCTCCTGCGCCAGGCCGTGCCCAATCTGCTCTCCTACAGCCTTGCCAAAGCGGCCTTCATCCTGGGCGTTGACACAGGCACCTCTCACCGGGCCCTCGACGATGCCAGGACATGCATGCATCTATTCACCTTGAGCGCGCGCAAGCTCGCCGGAACCTGCCCATGAAGGATAACGCACCATGATCCGACTCAGAACTCGACAGAGTTTCCAGCTTGCGATGCTCATCGGATTGCCCATTTTCATCCTTGGAAGCGTGTTTCTCATCAAGCCCGAAGCCTCGAGCCTCGCGAAGGGGAAAATTGAGGATTCCGTGGCAAGCCCAGCGTCGATGTCCGGGAAGGAACTTTCGGAAGCCCTGTCCTGGAGGGAGATAGATGCCCTGGAGCCTGCGGAGGCCAGGGCTTTCGGCGCGGCTCTGGTGACCAGGGCGCTGAGCGAAAACAGGAAGCCCGAGCACTATGCCTCATCGACTTTCCCTACGGCTTCGGAAACATTAGCCATGCTGGCGAGGGACAGGGACGTGGACGATTATCTTGAGAACGCCGCGGGAAAAGGTCCCGCTGGTGACTACTACCAGACCGTGGTCGATCTCGTCCCTTCCATGAAACCCCTTCGTGCCATATACGAGAAGCTTTTTCAGGGAGCCTACGAAGCGGTCAGGGAAAATGATCGGCTCAAGGTCCCTGCAAAGGTTTATGCCGACGCGGAACTTTACAAGGGCGGTATCACCCTTCCTGGATTATCGTCCAAACCCAGGGAGAGGGATTATGACTATTCCCACACCTTCGCCCTCGATATTTTCCTGAAGGAAGTGGATCTGCTGCCTTTCAGCACCCTGCAGAAAGGCCCCGTCCTTTTTTCCGTGGCGGACGCGATCGTCGTCGCCACGGAATCATCGTGGAAAGGCGGAGAGGAACTCGCTACCTATCGTTCCGGCGGTATTACGCCCAAGGCCGGCAACGGCGTCATCCTCTATTCGCCCAGCAAGCATAAATACTACCTCTATTTCCATCTCTACGACGTGCTCGTCTCTCCGGGTGAAGCCATCCCCAAGGGCTACCCTCTCGGCCATGGCGGGAACACGGGCACAAACGCCCGTAAAAAGGGCCACGGCGAGCATCTCCATCTCGAGATCTACGACGCAGTCGACGCACGCTTCCTGCGCAACTACGAAATCGCCGATATTGTCTTCTGAAGCCCCCGCGGTTAGAATGGCCGCATGACGATGGACGGCCCGAACAAACTCATCCTCGCCGGCGACATAGGCGGAACGAATACGAGTCTTGCCTTGGTGAGCCATGAAGGCGGTCGCTTCAGGATAGTATTCACGAGACGCTACTCTACTCAGGCCGAGATTTCGCTTGTGGCGCCCATGGAGCGTTTTCTCTCCGAAGCCTTGGATGAAGGATTCGGATCGAAGATCGATGTCTGCTGCGTTTCGGCGGCCGGCCCCGTGATCGATGGCAGCATCAGGCTGACCAATGCGCCCTGGTCCATCGACGCGTCAGAGATTGCCGAGCGCTTCGGACTGCGCGTCCACCTCATCAACGATTTTACGGCGATATCATATGCCGTCGCCCTCCTCGACCCTCGGGACAGGGAGCAGATCGGGCACATAC
>JBAQLW010000074.1:0-4089 GCA_049302175.1 Rectinemataceae bacterium | reverse complement strand
TTCTTCTTGTCGTATTCGCCGGATTTTTTCTCCACCCAGTCGCCAGTGGACTTGGCCGCGTCCTCAATCGTCTGGATGATGGCTTTCAGCAGCTTTTCGCCCGCCTTGCCCATCCTGTAAAAGCCCTTGGCCGTTTCGCTTTCGCATAACTTCGCGGCCTGCGCCACAGCGTTGTGATATTCAACTTCGCTCATTTTCCTGTGGGCATCCTTCAAAGGCGCCCCGTCCTTCGCATAGCCATATTTTACCGCGTAGAAGGTCATCACGATATCGACGAGTGCCTTGTCCTCGTCATCGAGCCGCCTTTCGAGAATCTTGGCTACATCGCCATAGGGATTCCTTATCTTGAACCAGAGGAAATCACCAAAGGCTCCAGTAGCGCATAACGTCATCATGACGATGAGCGATATTACCCGCTTGATGTCGGCTGAAGAACGCCTTCTTGAAGGATAGATGGATTCAGCATTCATTCTTTCAGAAACCTCGCAAGAAGATTGGGTTCCAGCCTGAAAGGCGATCCCCTTCCCTGGCAGAAATGGTGAACGCGCAGGAGATGTATCGATATATCGGAAAAGACGAGCATATCCTCGCCTTCGACGCATGATTCAATCGCCTGGTCGGCTGCTCTCACGCTCACGGCGTTCTTGTGGAAGAGGCCGTCGCCCCAGGGGCAGGGCAGCATGCCTCGGGCGTCTCCCGTCTGCACGAGGAGCCTGCCCACCGTGATCGGCTCGCCCAGGCCGCGCTCGCCCGCGGTCCTCAGCTTCTCAAGGGCTTCAGCGGTGGCCTCGAAATCCATGCCGAGCCGCGCGAATTCAGCCTCGTCCTCGGCGATTATCGCTTCCAGAGGCCGAATGTCATCGCCCAGGAAACCCAGGGCGGTTATCGTACCGGCGCCCATACGGCCGAACGCTTCACTATCGACGGGCTTCTGTTTCATGCAGCACTCCCTCACGAGAATTTGTCGAAATAAATCTTGTCCTCGGTCATCTGATTCTTTTTCATCACATTGATGCAGGCGTTTATCATGCCCGGGGAGCCGCAGAGATAGCCTTCCAGCCCCTTGGCCCTGTCCACCTTGCCATTGAGGTAGCGGTCGAGCACGTCGGTGATGAGGCCGACTTCGCCTGACCATTTTTCCTCAGGTTTGGGTTCTGAAAGAGCGGGCACGAAATGGAAACGCGGCCAGTCGGCCGCCAATGCCGCCATCTCGTCCAGGTAAAACATATCTTTTGTCGTACGCGCGCCGAAGAAATACCATATCTCCTTCTCGGGGAAGGCATTCGTGTCTTTCATATGGTGAAGCATGCTCTTGAAGGGCGCCATGCCCGAGCCTCCCGCCACGCATATCATCGATGCGGGCGTGTCGTGGACGCGGAATTCGCCGAAGGCGCCCACGAGTTCCACCTTGTCGCCCACTTTCAGCTGTTTGTGCACCCATGTGGTCGCGATTCCGCCTGGCACAAGGCGGATCAACAACTCAACGTGCTTGCGATCGCTCGGTCTCGAGGACATCGAGTAGGCGCGCTGTGCCGGTTCCGTCATCTCGCCATAGGGAGGAACGACGATCTGCACATACTGGCCGGCCTGAAACTCGATCTCCTGTCCCTCGAGGGCGAAGAGCACTTCCTTGATGTCGTAGGTGAGGTCCTTGATGCTTTCCACGCTGGCCGCGAATTTCTTGATTGAAAAGAGTTCCTCGGGCAGTTCGATCTCGAGATTCTTGCGCACCTTCACCTGGCAGGCCAGGCGGATGTTGTCCTCGATTTCCTTGGGCGACAGATAGGGCATCTCAGTGGGCAGGTGAGGGCCGACGTCCGTGAGCACCTTGCATTTGCAGGCGCCGCAGGATCCCCGTCCGCCACAGGCGGACGGGACGAAGATGCCTTCGGCGGCAAGGGTGCCAAGGAGGGCAGAGCCTCCCTTCACGTTCAGCGTTTTCTTGCCATTGATCGTTATATCCAGCTGGCCATAGTTGTTGAGGAACTTGTCCAGCAGAGCGATGACGAAGGCGAGAACGGTCGATACGCCGGCTACGGCGAGAGGGCCGACAAGAATGGGGCTCATCGTTTCTCCCTCACTGTACGGCTATCATGCCGGAAAAGCCGATGAACGCCATCGCCATGAAGCCGATGGTGATGAAAGTGATGCCTGTGCCCTTCAAGCCTGCCGGGATGGCAGTGTTCTTGTCCAGTTTCGTGCGGATGGAGGCAAGAAGCATGATCGCGAGCCACCAGCCCGCACCCGAACCGAAGCCGAAAACGACAGCCTGAAGGAAGTTGTAACTGCGGATCTGCATGAAGAGGATGACGCCGAGGACGGCGCAGTTGACGGTGATGAGGGGAAGAAAGATGCCCAAGGCCATATAGAGCGAGGGTGAAAAACGGTCGATGATCATCTCCAGCATCTGCACCACTCCAGCGATCACGATGATGAAGATGATGAAGGAGAGGTATTCGATGCCGAGGGGCATGATCAGGTAGTTGAGCACGGCCCAGCAGATAGCCGAGCAGAGACCTATCACCATGGTGACCGCGATCCCCAAGCCCATCGAACTCTTGAAGTCCTTGGAAATCGAGATGAAAGAGCAGGTTCCCAGGAAGTTCGCGAGGAGGATATTGCTCGTCAGGATGCTCGCGAGGAAAAGAGGAAGAAGTCCTACACTTGGCGCGTTCATGTCACTTCGCTCCTTTCTTTGAGGCTTCGGCCTTGGCCTTGAAGGCGTTGGCCGCCCAGAGTGCCAGGGCGACGAGGAAAAAGGCCGAGGGCGCCATCACCATGATCGTCCAGGGGGTGAAGTTCTCCCCGACCAGCTTGAATCCCAGGACGGAACCAAAACCGAGGAATTCCCTGATGAGGGCCAGGCCGACAAGGACCCAACCGTAGCCGAGACCGTTCGCCAGGCCATCCAGAAAGGAGAGCCAGGGCTTGTTGCTCATCGCGAAGGCTTCGGCGCGGCCCATCAGTATGCAGTTCGTGATGATGAGGCCTACATAGGGTCCCAGCTGCTTGGAGATGGCGGGAGCGTAAGCCTTCAGGAGAATGTCCACGATGATGACGTAGAAGGAATGTATGAGAACCGTGATGATCATGCGCACCTTGCGAGGTATGAAGTCCTTGATGAAGGAAAGGGTCAGGCTCCCCATGGCTGTGGCGAAGGTGACGCCGAACACCATGATCAGGGTGTTGCGGAGATTGTTGGTGACGGCGAGGGCTGAACAGATGCCCAGGACCTGAACAAAAATCGGGGTGTTGGTCCAGAGTCCATCCTTGAATACTTTCCTGGCGGGGCTCATGGCGCTCATATGTTGCCTCCAATCCGCTTGATCGTCGCGAGAGCGTTGGCGACAAGACCCCGCACGAAGTCAGAGGTGCGGCTCGCGCCGGTGACGGCGTCGACGTTCGAATTCTCCTTGTCGGGGTCACCCTTGCCCGATCCCTGGGTCACGGCGATTTTTCCGTCGGCGCCTACTTTTTCGCCGGCGAACTGTGCGGTGAACCAGGGCTCGCTTATGCGGCCGCCTAGGCCCGGCGTCTCCTGCTGGTCGAGAACCTCGAAGCCACGCACGCGTTCAGCCCGGGGATCGGCGGCGAGGATGGCCGTAATTGGACCCCAAAGCCCGGCGTTCGTGATCTTCACCCCAATAAAGGGCGTGCCGTCGATAGTAGCGGAATAGGCGGACACCCCGGGAGAAGGTTCGGGGAGTTCCTTGACGAGGCTGGCGTACTTCGATTCAACCTCGGCGGGGGACGTCGTCGGGTCGGCGAGGCCGAATGCCTTGAGGACTGTGTAATGGGAGGCATAGCTCCTGTTCGCTTCCACCTGTCCGATGGTCGCCTGGTTTGCCACGGCGAGAATTACGACAAAGGCGGCGCAGGCTATGAAGGTGAATACGACCACATAGCCTATCGATTCTTTTTTCAGTTTCATTTCGCGCCTCCCTTCGCTGGGGCGGCGGGTTTCTTCATGCCGTCGACGCCCATGTCGATGAGGGTGGCGAAGGTGTTGCCAAAAAGGATGGCGAAGCTTGTGCCTTCGGAGAAAGCCGAGAAGCTGCGGATCACCACGACGGTGAGGCCGATGACGGC
>JBAQLW010000073.1:0-10562 GCA_049302175.1 Rectinemataceae bacterium | reverse complement strand
TACGACGATCCCAACTATTCCAAGCTGGCCTACAACACCCACTTCCCCTGGGAGGATCATGATCCAGAGGGCGGTACAGCCATGGAATACGCCTTCCGCAGCCTGGATCCCCGGGACCTGCGGGGCGATGACATCAACTTCTATCTCACGGGCAAGACTATCAAGAACGAAGCCGCAGCCAAGGCCGACTACAACATCTCGAAAAGCATGGTCTACAACGGCATTCGGGATGGAGTCCTGTACCGGCAGGCCATCATGCGCCAGCCACCCAACAACGGTGTGGGCTACATCATCGACCTGGCCGAAATCAGCCTCCCCGGCGGGGTTCTGCGCGTAGACCGTTCGCGCCTGGCCTTCGAACATGAGCTCACCCTGGGATGCTACGGCTTGCCGCATCTGGCCGGCGCGGCAGCGGTAACGAAAACTTTCGGCGACGCCAGGCGTGGGGTGATCACCGCCGCCATTCCCGGTAGGCGCGTCGCCCTCGTGGCTTACTCGGGCTGGGACGATCTCGCGGTGCTCGTCCACTCAGGGCGCAACGCAGAGACTGACGAAAGCACCGTCGTCTACGCCCACAAGAAGCGCCTGGCCAAGAATCCCGCCATGGAACTCATGATAAGCGTCCTGCTTCACCGTACGGACGACGGAGCCTGGACCGACGAGGAACTGGACCCCATCCGCTCTATCGAGACCATGGACATCACGCCGAGCCACTCGGCTCTGGGCGCCCGTCTTGAGCTGCGGGACGGCAGGAACCTCATGATCGATTTCGCGGATATAGACGGCGAGAGAAGGTGCTGAAAGCCAGATAGAAGGGTAAAAAAGAGCGGAAACATTCGCCCCTCATCGTCCAGGCGCCCGAGGCCAGTTTCACCTGGGCGAATCCGATTCTATCGGATCACATGCGGAACTCTTCGCCCAGATAGAGGCTCCGCGCGTTCTCGTCGCCGAGGATGGTCTCCCTGTCGCCCGAGACGATTATATGGCCCAGGTTGATGATATAGGACCTGTCCGTGATGTCGAGGGTATCGCGCACGTTGTGATCGGTGAGAAGGACGCCGATGCCGGCCGCCGAGAGCCGTTGAACGATCTTCTTTATCTCGTGGATGGCTATCGGATCGATGCCGGTGAAGGGTTCGTCGAGGAGGAGAAACTTGGGCTCGATGGCGAGGGCGCGCGCGATCTCCGTGCGGCGGCGCTCGCCGCCCGACAGGGTATAGCCCGGCTGCTTCGCTATCCTCTCGATGCTGAATTCCTCGAGGAGTTCTTTCGCCTTGGCGCGGCGAGCCTTGCCATCCATATCCGCGCGCGCCTCCAGCACCGCGAGGATGTTGTCCTCGACGGTGAGCTTGCGGAAAATCGAGGCTTCCTGGGGAAGATAAGAGATGCCCAGCCGCGCGCGCCTGTACATGGAAAGGCCGTTCAGGGAGGCTCCGTCGAGTTCTATCGATCCCGATGTGGGGCGCAGGAAACCCGCGAGCATGTAAAAGACGGTGGTCTTGCCGGCGCCATTGGGTCCGAGGAGGCCGACAACCTCGCCCGTCTTCATGGCGAATCCGACGTCGGCGACAGCCACCTTGCGTCCGTACAGCTTCCGCAGCCCCTTCACCTCAAGGAGGGATTCGTTCAAGGGCTTGTCCCTTCCTTCTTCTTCGTCGTTATAGTGCCGCTCACCCGGCCGCCGAATGCCATATCGTCCATGGTTGTCGTTCCCGTCATCGTGTCGGCTTCGATGCGCCCGTCGGCCGACACAGCCACGGGAGTTCCGGAGAGCTGGAGGCTCTCGTCATTGCGGTCGTAGTGGACGAACTCGGCCCTTGCCGCGAAATCTTCCTTCAGGATATGGACGGATATGCGGGCGTCCACGAGGGACTGTTTCTGGTCGAAGCGTACCCATTCGGCCTTGAGAAGGACGTCGTTCTTCGAATCCTCGAGGACGACCTGGTTCTGGGCGAGGCCGATCTCCGTGTCGCGGGCGTACTTGAGATTGGCAGCCTTGAGGAGGAAACCTTTCGACTCGTCAAAGACGCTCACGCTTCCCGCGCAGAGCACGTCATTGTAGTCGGTGCCCGAAAGCTCGATCCTCTCCGCCTTGATCTCCATCGTTCCCGTGTTGACCACGGCCTCGCCGATGAGGATGGTCTTTTCCTTGCCCTTGGCGATGACGCTCTCCATCCGGCGCGCGGTGAAGGTGATGGTCGTGTCCTCGCTTCCGGCCTCTCCCGCGACCGGCGCGTTCTGCGCGAAGGCAGGGAAGCTCGTGGTCAGGGCCAGGAATACTATGGCAAAGGCAAGAATCCGGAAAAAGGCCGAAGGTAGGCCGCTCCGGACCGCGCGCGAGGCATGACGCTTCATTGTTCCTCTCCTTTCGCAGGCTCGGGGCTGGACTCCGTCCTCACGAAGCCCTGGACTCCGTTGCGGAAAGCGAAAGCCTTCGATTGTATGTCGGCGAAAAATCCCATGCCTTGCATGAAGAGTTTTATGCCTACCTTGACGATGACGGGATTGTCGGAAGCCCCTTCGATAGTCTGGGTCGCCGAGCGATAGCTGAGGCTGCTTGTCTCGAAGGAGGCATCCTCCTCGAGGGAGTTGAGCTGGACAAAACCCGAGAACTCGGCGTCGCCGGTATCCTCGTGGTAGACGGCTTTGTCGGCCTGGCCCGTGGACTTCGGCCTGCCTCCATCGGGGCCCCTGTCTTCGAAGACGACGTTGTAGATGACGAGAAGACCCTTCTCCTGGAAGTATTCGGCGCGCTCGGCCGTGGCGGCGAAGGTCACGATTCCATTCTCCACCTCTTCGCGGCTGAAGCCGATAAAGGTGACGTCGGGCCTTTCCTCAAGGCTCGCGGGATCGGCGGCGGGCTCCTCCAGGGAGCAGGAAGCCGCGAGGAGTCCGACGGCCAAAATGGCGGCCAGCGACAGGGCTCTAAGAAAACGCGGCGGGTTTCGCATCACCATTTGAGTATGGTTTGCCCCCCGCGCGCTGTCAATACAACAGGGAAAGGCTGGAATGGCCGGAGCTCAGGAGGCGGCCTCCGCGGTCCTTGCCTTGGCTTTCAGGCACTCGGCGATGAAAGCCGCGAAAAGGGGGCTGGCCCTCGTGGGCTTCGATTTCAATTCGGGGTGGAACTGCACGCCCAAGCCCCAGGGATGATCCGGCCATTCGCAGGATTCGACGAGGTCGCCGTCGGGAGTCGTGGCCGTCACCTGGAGACCAGCGGTCTCCAGCTCGGCCAGGAAAAGATTCGAAACCTCGTACCTGTGCCTGTGCCGTTCCAGGATTTTTTCGGCGCCATAAGCCTTCCTCATCCCCGTAGCGGGTCTTGTGTGGGACTCCGAAGCCCCCAGGCGCATCGTCCCACCCAAGTTTTTGACCTCGCGCTGCTCCTCAAGGAGGGAGATTACGGGGTGCTTCGTCGTTTTGGAGAATTCGGTGGAGTGGGCGTCTAGCCAGCCCAGGACATCCCGGGCGTACTCGATCACCATGATCTGCATGCCGAGGCAAATGCCGAAATAGGGAAGCTTATGCTCCCGGGCATAGCGGGCGGCGACGATCATGCCCTCGATGCCGCGTTCGCCGAAGCCCCCGGGCACCAGAATTCCGTCGATGTCGGCGAATATTTCGTCCAGCCTGGCCTCGGGAGCCTCAAGCTGGCTTGAATCGATCTTGACGATATCGACGCCCGCGTTGTTGGCGATGCCTCCGTGGCCGAGAGCTTCCCAGACGGACTTGTAGGCGTCGTGGAGTTCCATGTATTTGCCCACCACCCCGATCCGAACCCGGGAGGCGGGCTTTTTCACTTTCTCGACCACCTGCTTCCATGCCGAGAGTTCGGCGTGCCGGCTTTCGACATTCATCTTCTTCAGGATGTAGGCATCGAGGCCCGCCTTGTAGTAGACGAGGGGCACTTCGTAGATGGTCGCCACATCGTAGCCCGAGATGACGCCCTCGAACTCGACGTTGGTGAAGGAGGAAATCTTGCGGCGGATGCCATCGTCCAAGGGCTCTTTGGAGCGCAGTATGACCACGTCGGGCTGGATCCCGATTTCCTGAAGTTCCTTGACGGCGTGCTGGGTGGGCTTCGTCTTTATTTCCCCTCCCGATACCGAAGGCACGAGGGTCACGTGGACGGAGATGGCGTTCTGCTTGCCGAACTCATGGATGAGCTGGCGGGCGGCCTCCAGGAAGGGCACCGATTCCATGTCGCCGACCGTGCCCCCGACCTCCACAATGGTCATGTCGACGTCGGGGCTTTCGGCCACGACGAGGATGCGGCGCTTTATCTCGTCGGTTATGTGGGGAATGACCTGGACCGTGCGGCCGAGGAAATCGCCCGCGCGTTCCTTTTCGATGACGGTCTTGTAGACCTGGCCTGTCGTGATGGAGTTGATGCGCGAAAGTGGGGCTGAGGTGAACCGTCCGTAGTTGCCGAGGTCCAGATCGGTTTCGGCGCCGTCGTCCGTGACGTACACCTCGCCGTGCTGGTAGGGACTCATCGTCCCCGCGTCCACGTTCAGGTAGGGGTCTATCTTTACCATCCGGACGGTAAAGCCGCGAGATTCCATGAGAGCGCCGATCGACGAGGCCGCTATGCCTTTGCCCAATGAAGAGCAGACCCCGCCAGTGACAAATACTAGCTTCTTCATGGGATTTTAGTATCAGGAAAATGACGGGTTCTTGTCAACTCGACAGGATGTCCGGAATGGAAAAAATTTCGCCGGGCGAGTACAATAGGGGGTATGAACGATACAAGGTCCCTCCTGGCGAGGGGGCTCGCGACCCTCAACCTGGATGTCGGGGACGAGAAGACAAATACCCTTCTGCGCTATATCGGCCAGATCGAGACCTGGAATCCGGCCTTCGGGCTCGTGAACGCCTCCGGGGACGATCTCCTCATCAAGCACATCCTCGACAGCCTGGCCCCCTGGTATCTGCTGAGAGGCCTTCTCGAAGAATGCGACCGCTCGCCGGCCATCATCGCCGAAGGACGCAGGGCAACGCTGAGCGATATAGGCACGGGCGCCGGCCTTCCCGGCATACCGCTCTCCATCATCCTGGGCGACAGGAAGCTGCGGCTCATCGAGAGGATGGGCAAGCGGATTTCCTTCCTGGAGAGCCAGAAGGCTCTCCTCCGGCTCGACAACGTTGAGATCGTGGAGAGCGAACTGGAAAAAGCGCCCGGCCCCCTCGATATCGTCGTCTTTAGGGCCTTCAGGCCCTTCTCCGAGCTGAAGCTCTTTAAGATCCTCTGGAATAACCTGACGCCTGGAGGAGCCCTCTTCGCCTACAAGGGCAAGCTTCTGAACGCGAAGATAGAGGTGAGCGAGCTCGCCAAGGACCCTCTCCTCTCCGGACCCTTCTCCAAGGCCGAAATCCTTCCCGTATGGGTTCCCTTCCTGGAAGAGGAGCGCTGCGTCGTCATCGTGAGGAAATGAAGCCCGTCATCGCTATGCTGGCGTTCTGGAACGATTCGTGGAACACCCTGGCTTTCTCATCGCCAGCCATGGCGCCTAGGGCGGCAAGAAAGGGCAGGTAATGCTCGGGCGTCGGTACGGCCTCATGGGATTCGTCGGTGGGCAGGGCGAAGGCGGTGAGCCTTTCCCTGTCGCCCGCGGCCACGGCGGCCTTCGCGAGTTCGTTGAATTTCAGCGCCCAGGGATAGGGTTTCGCGTCGGCGGCGTACTCGATTTTATACAGGTTATGCACGATATTCCCGCTGCCCATCAGGAGGACTCCCTCCTCGCGCAAGACCGCCAGGCTTGCTCCGAGGCTGAAAAGGCTGTCCGGGTAGGCCTTGTAATCGAGGCTCAGTTCCAGGACTGGCACCGAAGCCTCGGGATACATGTGGACGAGGACAGCCCAGGCCGCGTGATCGATGCCCCTGGTCGGGTCTTCCTTGCAGGAAAAGCCCGCGGCGGCGAGGAGGCCGGCTACCCTGGAAGCCAAGGCGGGATCGCCGGGCGGCGCGTACTCCACCTTGTACAGTTCGTCAGGAAAACCGAAGAAATCGTAGATCTGTTTGGGCGCTGGCGCGGCTGTCACCTTGAGGCCCGGCGTCACCCAGTGGGCCGATACAACGAGGATTGCCCTGGGTACCGGCAACGAAGCCGCCAGTTCCTTCAGGGCATCGGTATACGCGTTCTTCTCCAGGATATTCATGGGCGAACCGTGGCCGATGAACAGAACAGGCATCGTGCTCATTTCAGATTCCTCTATCCTTCAAACGCGCGGCTCATGCCTTCGCCCCCATCTTTGTACGGGCATATTGGCCGAGGACCTCTTCCACGCCTTCAACAGGCAGTATTCTGTCGTGGAGAACCTTCTTCGATGCGAGGGAAAAAATCGAGCCTGGCATGGCGCAGCCAGTCCTGGCAGCAAGCCTCGCCGCGAGTTCCAGATCGCCTTCACCCGAAACCTCGCAACCAAGGGCGTCGAGACAGGCTCGCGGGAACTTGAAGGGACTCGCCGTCGAGGCTATCACGATGGGCGCGTCGTCAGCGATCCGGGGCGAGAGCCGCATCGCCACTTCCACCGCCGTGGCCGTGTGCGGATCAACAAGGAGGGAGTCCGACTCCCATATCTGGGCTATGGCGGACTTGGCCGAGGAATCGCTGCACCAGCCCGAGGAGAAATCGGCCAAATATGCCTTTTCAGCATCATTCACGGCAAACCGGCCCATGGTCGCGAGCTGCCCCATCAATGAAGAAACCCTTGCCGGATCCTTCCCCGCTGCCATATAGAGAAGCCGCTCCAGGTTGCTCGACAGGAGGATGTCCATGGAGGGGCTCTCCGTCATCAAAAGCTCGCGACGTCTGTCGTAGACGCCCGTTTCGAAGAAGTCGGCGAGCACCTTGTTGGCGTTCGAAGCGCAGATAAGCCTGTCGATGGGAAGTCCCATCTCCTTGGCGTATTTTGCGGCCAATATGTCGCCGAAATTTCCCGTCGGCACCGCCACGTGCATAAGCCCGCCGGCGCCCAGGGCCCCCCGTGAGGCGAGAGCCCTCCACGCCGCCACGTAGTAGACGATCTGAGGAAGGAGCCGGCCAATGTTGATCGAGTTGGCCGAGGAGAGACGTACCCCGGCGAGAGGCCCCTCCCCGCGGGCCGCGCGCGCGAATATCAGCTTTACCGCGTTCTGCGCGTCGTCGAAATTCCCCTGTATGCCCGCCACAAAACGTCGCTCCAGCCCGACTGTCGTCATCTGAAGGCGCTGAATCTCGCTTGTGCCTTTTTCCGGATAGAAGACGGCCGTGTGTATTCCCTCAACCGCCGAAAGACCTTCCAGGGCAGCCGAACCCGTATCGCCTGAGGTGGCCGTCAAAACGAGGACAGGCTCCTTTCGCCCCATTCTGGAGAGGCTTTCGCGCAGGAAACCGCCGAGCACGCTCAAGGCCATGTCCTTGAAGGCGCAGGTTCGGCCATGAAAAAGCTCGAGGAGATAGAGCCGCGCCTGGCGATTCCCGGTCCCGTCGGCGGTGATCGGCCTGAGCGGTACAATCTCCGGCAGGTCAAAATAGGGATGGTCGGCAGCCGATCCATAGGCTGCCTCGAGGATGGAGGCGAGGGAGCCTTCTTCCCATCCGGGGAAGAAAGGTGCGAGGACGAGCCCGGCCAGGTCGGAATACGAAAGCGGCGCCGGATCGAAGGCGCGACGGGGCAGAGCGGGCAGTTCGGAGGGGACGAAGAGTCCTCCGTCGGGCGACATTCCCTGTACGATAGCCGCTTCTATGCCGACAGGGCTTCCCGCCTTGCCTTTCGGAGTACTTCTTGTGCTGGAGAATTGGATGGGGCGCATCTGTCTAAAATACGGTATCCGCAAAGGTAAAAAAAGCCCCGTCGCAAGCTCTTGTGCTCGGACGGGGCGGTTGTGGGGAGCCGTTTCCTGCGAAACGGCTCCCTGAAGAATCAGATCTTGGTGAAGTCGAGCTGGGCGCCGTTGCCGCGCTTTCCCAATTCGATATTGAGCATATAAAGCCCCTGAGCGTTGTTGCCAAGAAGATCGATGGCCTGAATGATCTCGAAGTCGTTTTTCTCTTCCTCGACCTGCTCGTCGATGTACCACTGGAGGAGATTTTCGGTGGCGTAGTCCTTCTCGGCCCTGGCCAGCTCGACGATCTCGCGGATGCTGGAAGTCACGAACTGCTCATGCTTGAGAATATGCTGGAACAACTCCTTGATGCCGGTCTCGGCGAAAGCGGGCGTGTCGATCTGGGCATACTTGACGGCCGCTCCCTGTTCCTCGAGATATTTCACGAACTTCATCGCGTGGAACATCTCCTCGTGATACTGCACGGTGAGCCAGCTGGCGACGCCCGCGTATCCGGTTTCCTTCATTTTCGCCGCCATGGCGAGATAGAGAAATGCCGAATACATCTCACGGTTGATCTGAAGATTGATTCTATCGGTCATTTTGCTGGAAATCATGGAATCCTCCCTGTTTTACTTCGATGCGCACTACAATGGCGCCAAATTATTCACAGAATTGAATATAATAATTATTCCTTTGCGCGGCAATCGAAGAGAGGGCAACCTGTCCCAACCTAGACTTCTATCGCCAGAGGGCTATGGGTTTCCAGCCTCTTCCCTCGCCCATACCAAGCGCCTGAGCGACGTCTTTTTCTTCGGCCAACCCATCGCCGACGCCAGGCAGGGGTTCCCACTTGCCTGCCATGCCCAAAACGGCGGCCGCTTCCTGAAAATGGAGCATGCCTATGCCTATATCGATATTCTGGATATGCACTTCGCCGAGGCTGTTGTTGTACATCCTGTCCTCGTCGAGGAAGATGAGCCAGCCGCCGCCCTCAGGCAAGCGCGCCAGTCTCCATGGCTGCTTGTTCGAGGCCGAGGGAGCTCCCCGCAGAGCCTGGACGACAGTCAGCCAAGGCTCGCTCAGGCTTCCCTCTTTCAGTCCCGAACCATCATGCGAGAAGACGAGGTTCTCCAGTGGCTTTCTTGATCGCGACTTCGCCGTTCCGGTCACGATCCTGTCGGCCAGGCTCCGCTTGCCCGCCGGCCTGCCGAGCGCGATGACGGCGGGTACGAGTTCCCCGTCGGCGGCCGCGACGATCTCTGCGGCTTTGCTCCTGGAAAAGACGCCCCCTATCCAGCAGCTTGACCAGCCCATCACCGTCGCCTCGAGAACCGCTTTCTCGAGAATGAAGCCCGCGTCTTCCATGGCGCCGACGCCGGGAAGGACGGCAGGCACGATGAAGGCCGAGGCCCCCGCTCTCAGTCCATAGGTTCCAAGCTTGGCCGGCTTCGAGGCAGCGCCGCCCATGGCCGCGGAACCAGTGCTAGCGGCACCCGCGGCAACTGCCCCCCCGGCGAGGGCCAGGCGCACCCTGTTGCCGAAAGGCGCCGTCAACGTGGCGACGGACTCGAGCATGGTGGCGAGTTGGGCCGCTTCCAAGGCATCCAAGCCCTTCCCGTCGAAACTGCGGGTGGAAACGCGGGCTTCCATGGCTTCTATCATCGTCATTGAAGCTCTTTCCAACGAAAACAGGACACGAGATGGTCGTTGACCAAGCCGACAGCCTGCAGGTGGGCATAGATCGTCGTCGAGCCGACGAAGGCGAAGCCGTGCTTCTTCATCTCGGCGCTCACCGCGTCGGAAAGCGGTGTCGTCGCCGGCAGGTCGGCCAGTACGCGGCGCAGTCCCTGCACGGGTTTTCCGTCCACAAAACGCCAGAGCCAGGCATCGAAGCTGCCAAATTCTTCCCTGATCGCGAGGAAGGCGCGGGCGTTCCGGACGCTCGCCTCGATTTTCCGACGGTTGCGGATGATGCCAGCGTCGCCCATGAGCCTTACCATATCGACTTCCCCGAACCGGGCGACAGCTTCGGGGTCGAAGCCGGCAAAAGCTTCCCTGTATGCTTCCCGCTTGCGCAGGATCGTGATCCAGGAAAGCCCCGCCTGCTGTGTCTCGAGGAGGAGGAATTCGAAGTGCTTGCCCTCGTCGTGCAGAGGCGTTCCCCATTCCAGGTCGTGATAGCGCTGGTAGAGGGGGTCGGCGCCGCACCAGGGGCAGCGATCACGCGTGTCGGCCTTGGATCAGGCTTTGGCGGGACGGCCGGAGGCCGGATCGCCGGCGGTGGGCTTCCCGGGCAAAAGCTTCGAATACAGGAAGGCGCCTATGACGACCGCTCCGCTCAGCACCACCGGCAGCGTTCCCGGGAAAAGGGAATAGACGCCGGCAGCCAAAAGGATAGCCCTCAGCCATAGAGGAATCAGCCTTGTGATGTAACCCATCCAGAAATAGCCGAAGGCGAAGATGGCGATGATCCCTGAGGCGATAGCCCAAAGATTGGCGATCAGCCCCCCTTGAAGGAGGAGCCCGGAATCGTAGCAGAACGCGAAAGGAACGATGAAAGCGAGGAAACCCAGCCGTATAGCCTGGAAACCGATCTTATTGGGACCCGCCCCCGATATTGACGCGGCGGCGAAGCAGGCAAGGGCCACGGGCGGCGTGATGTTCGAGACAACGGCGAAATAGAAGACGAACATGTGGGAAGCGAGGGGAGAAAAGCCCATCCTGACGAGGATGGGAGCGCCCAGGGCAGAAG
>JBAQLW010000072.1:0-9425 GCA_049302175.1 Rectinemataceae bacterium | reverse complement strand
GCGGCTGTGCCGGCTGCCCTCGCCGACTGCATTGAGGCGGGAATCGGGCAGGCCGTGATCATCAGCTCGGGCTTCGCCGAGGCGGGAGCCGAAGGCCGCGCCCTGCAAGCCCGGATCGAGGCTCTCGGCGACAGGATTCACATTCTGGGTCCAAACTGCGCCGGGTTCGCGAATGTCACTGAAGGCATCACCGCGGCCAGGCTGTATTCCCCTGCGGCCAAGGGCTGCATTTCCCTTGTCTCCCAGAGCGGTGCCCTCATGATGGCGCTTCATGGCGCTTTCGCGGAAAAGGGAGCGGGCCTGCGCGCCGTCGTATCGGTGGGCAATCAGGCAGGTTTCACTCTCGCTGATTTTTTGCATCACTTTGCCGCCGATCCGGGAACCGAGGTGGTCGCCGCCTTTATAGAGGGCATGTCCGATGGGGCGGAATTCGTCAGCGCGGCGAAGCGATGCCTTGCCGCGGGCAAACCCGTGATCGCGGTGAAGTCGGGACGCACCGAACTGGGCAGAAAACTCGCAGCGACCCATACGGCGGCCCTCGTCGGCGAGGGAAAGGTATTCGAGGCGATCTGCCGGCAGTACGGCATCATCCTTGTCGACGATATCGAGGATCTCGTGGCTACCGCCACCCTGGCCGCGGCTACAAACCGCAGGCCTGTCGATCGCATCGCCTGGATCGCCCAATCGGGAGGCCTTGGTTCCCTCGTGGGAGACCTCGCCAAGGCTGCAGGTATAGAACCGGAATCGCTTCCTTTCGAATTGGGCGCCGCCCTCAATCCTGTCGACCTTGGCGGGGACTGCATGAGGGGCATGGCTATCAAGGATACCCTCCTCCAGTTTCTTGGGCATGACCGGGTCGATTCCGCCGTCGTACTTTTCGCCAAGAATCCGAACCGGGATATCGAGGTGGAAACCTCGCGGGGAATCATCGCCGCAAGGGATGAATCCGGCAAACCCGTAATCGTCGTCTGGGTTGGCCCCTCCCTGCCGGCGACGGGCGGGCTCCAGCCAGGCCGGAGCGCTCTCCTGGAGCTGAGCGCGGCGAGCATTCCTTTGTTCAGTTCTCCGGGACCGGCGGTGAGGGCTTTGGGGAGGCTCAGGCTCTGGCGCGGATTCAGGGATGAATGGATCGGAGCCGGTCTGGCCAGACTCGACGGCGCTGCAAGTGTCGTCTCGGCGAGGCATGAGCTGGAAAGATCGCGAATGCTCGGGCAGGAGGAGACTATCAACCGCCTTGAACATGCTGGAATCCCCTTCGTGCGGAGCCTGTTTGTACCGGTTGCAAATAGCGGGATATACGGCGCGGGAATCCGGAGCCAGGAAGCGGATGCCACGCTGGCCGAGAGGGTTTTGTCCGCCGCCGAAGGCAGCGTGGTAAGCACGTGGAGCGAGAGCGCTGGCTTGGTACTCAAGCTCATATCTCCCGGATACAGTCATAAAAGTGACGCGGGCTTGGTTGCGCTGAACCTGGGTGGCATGGATGCGCTGAGAACGGCTGCCCTGGGTATGCTCTCCAGAATCCCTCAGGATTGTCCGATTGAAGGCTTTTTGCTTCAGCCGATGGTCAGCGGAGGGAGGGAACTCTTCATCGGAGCCCAGGTAGACCCCCAATTCGGCCCCATCGTCGCTTTCGGACCTGGAGGCATCCTGGTCGAACTCCTGAAGGGTGTGGACTTTCTTCGTCCTCCTTTTGAGGCGAATGAGGCGACGCTTTTCATCAAGCGGAACCCGATCTGGCCGCTCCTCGCGGGAGTCCGCGGCGCAAAGCCGGCGGATGTCGATGTCATTGTCAGAACCCTTGTCGCGCTTGGGGACTATATGGTTGCAGCCGAGAATGCCGTGACGTCGATGGACCTCAATCCCTTCCTGGTTTTCGACACGGGTTCCGGAGGGTTTGCTCTGGACGCGCGCATCGAGGAGGCGGGAGAATGAGCATCTCAACGGCGATAAGCGGCATGGATTCCAAGGGCGTGCTGATCCGTGGCTACTCCCTGACCGAGCTCATGGCGGAGGCTTCCTTCGCTGAAGTGCTCTACCTTGTTCTCCGGGGCGAGCTGCCGGACCGGAAGACGGCGCGCATGATCGACGCCATCCTGGTGAGCGCCGTTGACCATGGACTGAACGCCCCCTCCATCCACATCGCCAGAGCCTCGGCCAGTTGCGGCGTTCCGCTCGCGACAGCCGTCGCCGCCGGCATCGCATCGATCGGGACAAACCACGGCGGGGCGGGGGAAGCCTGCGCGCGCTTCCTGCAGGAAGCCATCGTCTCGCATCCCGTCGGAACTTCTGAAGAGCGCAGCGACTCCCTGCTCGAGAGTATTGCCGAGAAACTCGTGGCAAACGCCCTCGAATCGGGGAGAAACCTTCCCGGCTACGGCCACCGAGTCTACAAGGAGATCGATCCCCGCAGCGCGGCGCTTTTTGAACTCGCCAAGGAACTTGGGCTTCATGGCGATCATTCGCGGCTCGCTCTCCATGTGGCTGAAGCCATTTATTCCAGAAAAGGTAAGCGCCTGGCGCTGAACGTCGATGGGGCGCAGGCTGCCGTCCTCTCCGATCTCGGCTTCCCCTGGAAACAGGTTCAGACCCTCTTTATCGTGGGACGAAGCCTTGGGCTCTGCGCCCATGCCGCGGAGGAATTGGAGAGCGCGGTTCCTCTTGGATACATCAGTTCCGCACCCGTTGCCGCCGAGTATTCGGGCTCAAATTCCCGGCATATGAGGTCCCGAAAGGCAGGAGGGAGCGAATAATGAACAAGGCTGGATTCGTCACGGCTTCTGGCACAAGATTAGGAAAGGAGATACGGCTCTCGGGTGCCCTCTACCTGATGCTTCTTCCCGCCCTCGTCTATTTTATCGTCTTTCACATCATCCCCATCCTGAACATGACAATAGCCTTCCAGGATTTCCGGATCATGGGCAAAAGCCGCTGGGTGGGCCTGAAGCATTTCCAGACGCTTTTCTCCTCACCCGCCTTCTTCGACGTCATGCGGAACACGCTCATCATCAGCTCGATGAAGATCTTCCTCTTTTTCCCGATTCCTATAATCTTCGCCCTCCTCGTGAACGAGCTGCGGAGCGTGGTCATAAGGAAATTCGTGCAGGCCGTCGCCTACCTTCCGCATTTTCTTTCCTGGGTCATCATAGCCGGCGTATGGATAGGATTCCTTTCGCCCAAGACGGGGGGCGCCAACAGGATCAGGGTCCTCCTTGGCTTGCCCGTCATCGATTACATGACGAGCAAGGAGCACATCCGTTGGGTCCTCTTCATCTCGGAGACCTGGAGGAGTTTCGGCTGGGACTCCATCATCTATCTCGCGGCCTTGATGAGGATCAGCCCCAGCCTCTACGAGTCGGCCGACATGGACGGAGCCGGCATCTTGGCCAAGATGCGTTTCATCACCCTGCCTGTACTCGTGCGGACAATGGTCACGGTATTCATCCTGAACCTCGGGTTTTTTCTCAACGCCGGTTTCGACCAAGTATTCAACATGACTAACGACTCGGTCATAAGCGTCGTGGACATCCTCGACACCTTCGTCTACCGGATTGGACTCGTGAACATGCAGTACTCCTTCTCGACGGCGGCGAGCCTCTTCAAGGGCGTCATCGGCCTTGTCCTCATCCTCTCCACCCATTCGGCCGCGAAGCGTGTCACGGGAAAGGGGCTGTGGTGATGCAGGTCAAAACCCCCCTCGCCAAGAAACTGGCAGGCTTCTTGAGCGGTGAACGCATCTTTCGCGCCCTGCTATCCGTATTCCTCGTCGCAGTCGTCATAGCCGTCCTCGTGCCAATGCTCAACATACTCGCTCTCTCCCTCACCGACCCCAGGCGGATCTCGGAGCTTACAGGCTTGAGCGTTCTGCCGAAAGGTTTTTCCCTCGTCAATTATCGCGTTCTCGCCGCCAATCCGATCTTTATGAAGAGCATCTTCAACTCGATCTTCATCACCGTCGTTGGCACGGCGATAAACCTCATGGTCACGGCCCTGGCAGCCTTTACCCTCACGCGACCAAAGCTTCCCGGGAAAAGAATTTTCATGATACTCGTCATCGTGATCATGGTGCTGGAGCCCGGACTCATCACCGAGTATATGGTCGTGAAGCGCATTGGCCTCATGGGGAGCCTCTGGTCGGTCATCCTCTACAAGGCGGTCAACGTCTACTACCTCATCCTATTGATGCGCTTTTTCGAGGAAGTTCCCGTTTCCTTTATTGAAGCCGCGCGTGTGGATGGCGCGGGTCCCTGGACTGTCCTGTGGCGCATAATGATGCCACTGTCCAAATCCGCCCTTGCGACCCTCGGCCTTTTCTACGGGGTCTATCACTGGAACGAATACTTCCGAGCGAGCATCTACATAAACGATCCGAGAAAATACCCGCTCCAGCTCATCCTCAGGCAATTTGTCGTCCTCGACGACACGGCCAGCCTCATCGGCTCGGGGGCTCTCTTCAGCTACGACGAGGCCGCCCGCCTCAGCTACAAGGCGCTCCAGGCGAGCACCATCGTCGTGGCGATTTTACCGGTTCTCATCCTCTATCCCCTGATCCTGAAGTACTATACTCGCGGGGTCATGGAGGGCGGAGTGAAGGAATAATAAGGAGGCTACTGTGAAAAAGCGCAGAGTCGTGTTCCTGGTCCTCATGGCGCTCCTGTCGGTCATGGTTCTGACCGCCGGCGCGGCGACCCCGAAGGTCCGTTTCATGATGAAAGATTTCGATACCGATCCGAACGCGGAAAAGTTTATCGGAATCATCGAAAAAGCCATGGCCGACGCCGGTACGCCGGTCGACATCGAGATCGTGAAGACCCCGGCGGGCAACTATGCCGAAAAAGTGGGCCTCATGATCATGTCGGGCGACGTGCCCGACCTCATCTATTTCCAGGGCGGCGACGAGAAGCTCGCCATGCAGGATATCCTGGAAGACATGCGTCCCTGGGTGGACAAGTCACAGTATTTCAAGAGCCTCATGGATGCCCACTCGGTGACGAGGCTCGAGAATTACCCCTACCTCGTCTGGATCGCCCCGCCCCGCGTCAGGACCCCCATGATCCGCCGCGACTGGTACGATTCCCTTCCTTCGGCCAAGGCCGTCATGGCCAATCCCACGGTCGACACCTACTACACCCTCTTCAAAGACTTGGTGACCAAGAAGGGCGCCCTGTACGGCATCTGTGTGACCGGCGCGACGAACGGCATCGAGGAACTGGACGCCATTTTCGACGCGGCTTTCGGCAACACCTCGACCTGGATGAAGGGCGCCGACGGCAAGTGGTTCTACTCCCGCTCTTCGGCCAACGAAAAGGCCAAGATCGAGTTCTACGCAAAGCTCTACAAAGATGGCCTCCTCGATCCCGAATATCTCACCAAGAAGTGGGACTCCAAGGAGCAGGTATTCTATGAAGGTAAGGCAGGCATCATCCCCGGCGTCGCTCCCGGTTCTGTTGACGTCTACGCCAACAAGATGATCAAGACCCAGGGCACGGATATCGTCGCCCTCCCGCCCGCCAAGGGCAAGGCTCAGGGCCTGACTCCCTTCGTCGACGTGACGAAAGAAACCCGCGGATTCGCGATCGCCGCCAGCTCGAAAGTAAAAGAGGCCGCCTTTGCCGTCCTGGATTTCATGTGGAGCCCGGCTGGTCTCAAGATCGCCAAGCTCGGCATCCCGGGCCTTCACTATATCGACGACGGGAAGCAGTACATCCTCACCGACAAATACCCCGAGTGGTATAACGGTTGGTTCGGCGATTCCTTCAATGGTTTCAACCCCGACAAGCCCCTGTCCCGGCCGATCATGACCAAGGCAGCGGTCGATGCCGGAGCCATGGCCAAGAAATTCATGATGCCGGACAAAAATTTCCTCGTGCCCGAGCAGTACATCACGAACTGGGACGCCATGAACAACCTCTACAAGGAGTACATGGCCGACATCGTCACCGGCAAGAAACCGATAAGCGCCTTTGACGAGTTCGTGGCCAAGTGGAACAAGGCTGGCGGCGTCGAGCTGACCGCCTACGCGAACAAAGTCCTCAAGTAGTATTTTTTATACGTGGTGTTGGGGCGGCCCTGGGGACTCGTCCCCGGGGCCGTTCCATCGATTCTTTCGGAAACAGGAGAACCCATGCCCATTCCCCCGAACTATCTCGATAGAGTGTACGCCGGCGTCCTCGGCAAGTGCATCGGCATAAGGGTCGGCGCGCCCGTCGAGCCGACGGTCTGGACCTATGAGCGCATCCTCGCCGCGTACGGGGACATCTCGGGCTATGTAAAAAACTACAGGAACTTCGCGGCGGACGACGACTTCAACGGCCCCGCGTTCTTCATACGCGCGCTCGTGGATTATGGACATGAACGCGGCATTACCGCGCGCGACGTCGGCCGGACATGGCTCGAATACACGAGGGAAGAAAAAGGCTTTTATTGGTGGGGCGGGGTAGGCAGGAGCACCGAGCACACCGCCTATGTCAACCTCAAGAACGGGATCGAAGCTCCTCGTTCGGGCTCTATCGCCGTGAACGGCCAGGCTATCGCCGAGCAGATAGGCGGGCAGATATTCGTGGATAGCTGGGGCCTCGTGTACCCGGCCGATCCGGAGAGGGCCGCGGCGGCGGCCCGCATGGCGGCCTCGGTCTCCCACGACGGCGAGGGACTCAATGGCGCGGCGTTCATAGCGGGCGCCATCTCTGCGGCCTTCCTCGAATCCGAGCCAGAGCGCATCTTTGATGTAGCCTTGAGCCTTATCCCTGCCGATTCCGAGTACGCGCGGGTGGTACGCGCGGTCAGGGATTTCCATGCCCGCGAACTTTCTGACTTCCGCGCCTGCATGGCTATGCTGACGGCTGATTTCGGCTATGACCGCTATCCGGGCGTCTGCCACATCATCCCCAACGCGGGGGTCTGCGCCCTGGCCTTACTCTACTCGACTTCGAAAGCCGCGAGCGGGTCGCCTTCAAGCCGTCTTTCCCGGGGTGTCGAGATTGCGACCATGTGCGGTTGGGATACCGACTGCAACGCAGGCAACATCGGCACCATCCTGGGCGTTGCCGGCGGGCTCGACGGCGTCGAAGAAAAGTACCGAAAACCAATGGAAGATTTTTTCGTCTGCTCCAGCGCCGCGGGATCCCTCAACATAGTCGACCTGCCGAGTTTTGCCCAATTTTTGGCCGCTCTCGGCCGCAGGGAAGCCGGTGTCGCTTCGGCTGCCGATCTTGCGAGGGTAGAGGGAAGCACCGACATCAGCTTCGACTTCGACTTGCCGGGTTCGACCCACGGGTTCAGGACGCTGTCCAATTATCTCAGGATACGCAACAGACGGCTGAAAAGCACCGCCGAGCCTAATGCGGTCAACGTCGACAGTGCGGGGGCCGGCTGCCTCGAGGTGCTGGTCGATCGCCCGATGCCGGGCGCCCTCACGAGGCTTTACTGGAAGCCCTTCTATCGCAGGGAGGATTTCGACGATGAGCGATATTCTCCCGCCTTCTCCCCGATTGCCCTTTCGGGGCAAGTTATGCGATGCAAATTGTCGGCGGAACGCTGGACAGGTCCTGTCGATCTCGTTGTGCGCCCCTACGCGCGCCTCACCTGGGATAAAACCATGATCGAAGGGGCTCCCGTAGCCCTCTCTGGCGATCCGGGCTGGATCGACGTGGAATTCGCCCTGCCGGATTCAGGCGGTTCCGCAATAGACGAAATCGGCTTCACCTTTGATACTTCCGGAGCGGAACGCTGGTTCGGATACCTGCTTCTCGACGATTTTTCCGTGACTGGAAAAGGTAGTCTGGACGTGGATTTTTCGAAGCAGAGGCATGAGTTCGCGACCGTCACCCCGGGCGCTGCGAACCATGGCTCCTGGAAACTCGAGGGAAGCAGGCTTGTCGCGACGAGCGAGGAAAGCGCGGCGGGAAAGGGTACGGCCGAGTTTTTTGTCGGTCGATTCCACGCACGCGATCAGCGCGTCTCCGCGCGGGTTATCCCAAGGGAAGGGAATGGGCACTGCCTATTGTTCAGGGCCCGCGGGACAATCACCGGTTTCGCGGCGGGCTTTACGGCTCCCGGCAAAGCCGCTATCCTCCGGAATGATAGGGGGTGGCAGAGCATTGCCAGCGCAAAGTTCGACTGGGAATTCGGAAGGGAATACAGGATCGAGCTGGAAGCTGTCGGGGATAGGGCAACTCTCCATGTCGACGGCCAGCGCATCCTTGAGGCTCGGGGCATTGACTTGCCGATGGGCATGACCGGCCTTGCCCGCAGCTCGGCCGGGACCTGCGAATGGCTCGATTTTTCCACCAGGGAGCTCTGATGTCACTTGTCTGCATCGCCGGCAGCGTGAACGCCGATATCGTCGTTTCCGTGGATCGCCTCACGAAGCCGGGCGAGACGATCACAGGCTCGCGGCTCGAATACCATCCCGGCGGCAAGGGGGCTAACCAGGCCCTCGCGGCGCTTCGGGCCGGCGCCGGTCTGCGCTTTGCCGCCAATGTCGGCGAGGACCAGCTCGCCCAGCTTGCCCTTTCGGCCCTGGTAGCCGCAGGCGCGCCGAAGGAGTACCTGCGGTCGGTCAGGGAAGCGTCCACGGGCGTGGCTCTCATCAGGGTGGCGGCCGACGGGGAGAACGACATCGTCGTAGTGCCCGGTGCCAATCACGCGTGGGCGGATGATTTCAACGCGGAAGCCTTTGTTGACGGCGCCGATATCGTCGTCTTGCAGATGGAAGTGCCCCTTGAAATCGATAGCATCTTTCTGAGCGCGGCCCGAAAAGCCAGAGTGCAGACCATGCTTAACCCTTCACCCTGGAGACCGGAGGCGATGGATCTCCTTCCTCTCGTCGACATGATCGTCCTGAACGAGACCGAGGCCGGACTGCTTCTTGGCAGGGAGGTCGATCGCGTAGCCGCGGATCCGAAGGCTTCGGCCTTGGCAATTCTCGCCAAGGGTCCCTCGGCCTGCGTGCTCACCCTGGGCGCTTCAGGCTACGCGACTGCCGAAAAGGGCCATGCTTCCCTGTTTCCGGCTTTCCGTGTTCAGACAGTGGACTCCACGGCCGCAGGCGATACCTTCGCGGGCTATCTCGCCGCCGGCCTTGCGGCCGGCGGCTCCCTCGACGACGCTGCCCGCGTCGCCTCGGCTGCCGCCGCCCTCTGCGTGACCCGCAGGGGTGCACAAAGCTCCATACCCACGCTTGCCGAGACGGAATCCTTTCTCAACGCATAGGGCGAAGTTGCCGCACCGATGCGTAGTGATGTAGGATGGATACATGAACAACCTCGTCAATTCCGCGCTTTCGGCTTTATCCGAGGGCCGGAGACATCTTTACGAACTGGCCGAAAAACTGCGCTCGACCCCCGAACTGGGCTTTTTTGAGGTGAATACGGCCGAAATGCTGGCCGCTGAACTCGAGGGCGCAGGTGTTCGGGTAATTCGGGGGC
>JBAQLW010000071.1:0-1674 GCA_049302175.1 Rectinemataceae bacterium | reverse complement strand
GCTTCGGAAACGGATACTCGAACTAGCCTCACAGAATACTGCCGGACTGGCGTCCCGGCTCGCCGAAGAGTTCCACACGAGCCGCCAAACTGCGGCGCGCCACGTACAAAACCTTGTGACTGAAGGGCTCCTTGAGGGGACGGGCATAACCCGTGCCAAGGAATATCGACTCAAGACACTGGATCAGGAATCTCGCAGCTATTCGCGAAAGGGTCTGTCCGAGGACAGGGTATGGCGGGAATCCTTCGTTCCGCATCTTGTAGGTCTTTCTGAAAATGTGCGTGCCATTTGGCAATTTGGAATAACGGAAATGGTCAACAACGCCATTGATCATTCGGGATCCGCCGCAATAACCGTAGGGCTCAGACGTAATGCCCTTTTTATGGATGGGTGGGTCCTGGATGAAGGCGAGGGTATCTTCATCAAAATTCAGCGAGTTCTCGGGCTGTATGATCCACGCGAATCCATTCTTGAACTGGCGAAAGGAAAATTGACCACAGAACCGGAACACCATACGGGTGAGGGCATCTTCTTCGCATCAAAAATGTTTGATCGCTTCGACATCAGGTCTGGACAGCTTCATTTTCTGCACGAAGGAGAGCCGCTGGATCTCATGCTGGAACGTTCCGAAGACGCTCCCGGAACGGCTGTCTTCATGCGACTCGCTCATAATAGCGAACGTGTCATGAAAGAAGTATTCGATGAGTTTGCGATGCCGGAAGAGTACAGCTTCGCGAAAACCATCGTGCCTGTGAGACTGGCGCTCTATGAAGGCGAAAAGCTCGTTTCACGCTCGCAAGCCAAAAGGCTCTCAATGCGGTTTGAACGATTCCGGAATGTTGTCCTGGATTTTTCGGGCGTGGCGGAGATAGGGCAGGGTTTCGCCGACGAATTGTTCCGCGTGTTCGCAGAAGCGCATCCCGCGGTTACGCTTGTACCGATAAATATGACCGCTGAGGTGAGGTCGATGCTCGTACGAGTGCAGCGAAATAAATGAAAACAATCAAAGCCTTATAGAGCTGATTCATTATCGGCGTAGATCCTGAAAAGGTCCTGTTATCATGTCTATTTCGATTTCACCTACAGCTTCCACTTCACCCCGACCAACCCTGTATACCCGACACCCAAGCCGATATAGAAGGGGAAGGAGATTCCCCTTTTGGCAGAGCTAGTAGAAGTTCTTCTTCATAAAAATCCATGACATACCATACGTATTGCTGTGCAAGATAGTATGAATGTTTCTTTGATTTTTCCTGGATGAGCCTGGCGTCGGCCTCGGCGAGAAGCTCGGCTAGCGTGGGCCAACTCCTCCAGGCCGTTCTGGTTGTACAGCTCCGTGAGGGTGTCCCTGATGGATTTCTCGTAGACAGTACGGAACATGATGTTGTAGGGCTTGTCGAGCCTCTCGCGCACGATGAAAACGACGAGCAGGCTGCTCGAGAAGAGATAGAGCAGGTGTCAGATTCCGTTGTAAAAATCGTAGACGAGATCGAAGTTTTGCCGGAGGATTTTGAGCTGCAGCAAGGTGATCGCGCTGAGAAAGATGATCACATAGTAGCCATGCCCGTTTCGATACCGATTATGAGGTTCATGCCTTTGTAGCTGAGGGAATGGAGGAATCCCAGCGCCGCGACGTAGATATATGCCGTGCTGATGAAAAGAACGACGGAGTTT
>JBAQLW010000070.1:0-6620 GCA_049302175.1 Rectinemataceae bacterium | reverse complement strand
ATGAATCGTGAAAAGGGGGGGTGGATCGATGCCAGTGATAAAAGTCGTGGCACTGCCCCTAGATAGCATGGCTTCACAAAAAATGTCGAAGTCGCCGACGGGACCAGTGAGTGTGAGCATAGCCCTTTCGGCCGTGTCGTAGCGGTAATACCCCCCAAATCCCACTTCATAGTTTCCAAGGAGGACTTCCGCTTTAGCGGCAAGGGCTGTTGTGTCGAAGTCAATATCTGAATTGTCCAAAATAGTATACAAATAGAAGTTGTTTTGCGTTCCGAATACGGGAATGTTGATGCGCATGTTTACCGGGCCTTCGCGCTGGGCATCGGCGTCGAGTACGTTGATGGACTCGATATTGATGACATCGGCGGGGCTCCAGAAGTAGCCGACGCCCCATTTCACCGTGCTCTTGCCAAACCGGAAGTACATCTCGTCGTTGAGGTTGAAATCGGCGAAAAGCTCAAAGACGGCAATGTTAGGCGCGGTGATCGAGGTGCTCGTCGTCGTGATGCTGATGGGAGGGCCAGCAGTATACGTGGCGCTTTCCAGAAAAGTCTTTTTCGTGGAAAAAGGCCAGCCAGTCTTGACCGATCCATGAACACGAAAATCTTCCTTGGGACGCGCGTCGAAATACAGGGTCGATTTCAGGCTCAAATCCAGGCTTGTTTCGTCTGGATCGAGAAAGGGCGATCCGCCGCCCCATAGATCGGTCCAAGTAACCGAAGGCGAAAGGGAACCTGAGAACGAGCCCCCAATCCGGACGGTTTCAGAGGTGAGGGCAGAGGTGACTGGATTAGAGGAAGTCGCTGCTGCAACTTGATCGTTCAATGGTGTTGACGACGCTTCTTCAACCACCTCATCCCCGAACAGAGCATCCAGATCCATCTCAAGATCCTGATCAGATCCTATATCCTGTGCTCCCGCCGTGAAGGTCACGAAAAGCAGTAAGGTAACCACCAGCACCTGTAATCCTGCGAATCTTGTTCTATGGTTCATGTCTCTATCTCCTGTGATCCTGTGAAAGGTGCGGGCTATCGATTCACTTGTTCGAGGAAAGCCTTCGTGAATACCTTGTCCGGAAGTTTTTCGACGGCCTGCTCGGCCATGGTGATCTGGCTCTTCTCACCCTTGTTGATCTCGTCCACGATCAGGATCTGCGATGGGAGGAGCTTGCCGTCGAGGGTGATATATTTGGGATAGAGTGTCGTGCGCATGATGCGGCCATTGACCGAATAGTCTTCCCGTTTCAGGACCATCGTCCTGTCCTTGCGCACATAGAGAAGGACACGCTCGTAGGGAACTTCGTTGGTCCTGGCCTTTAGATCCAGAATCCAGACCGGGTATTTCCCGATCGTGCCTTCCGTAACCTTTTCGATTGTATAATCTTCGATCATGGACGATGCGGTGAAATCCGAGTTCTTGGCTTCGCTGTTCTGCAGGTTTTCCTTCACCGAGGAGTGGGAGAACTTCCTGCTTGTGGGATCGTAGAACCAGACGTTGTCATCCTCTCGCAGGTATCCCTGGCCCTTGTTGACCTCGGGGAGCATGACGAGAATGGTGAACTGCTTTTTCGTGTCGCGCCTGAATACGCGCACTTGGCTCACGCTCTGTTTCTCGCCGGGTTTTTCCGAGACAATGGTGAAGAGGGATGTGTAATCCTTCCCTGGGAAATTGCCCAAGTTGTCGAGTTCCGTCAGGATACTCTCGGCTTCCTTGATGGAGAGGCCTTGCGCGGCCGCGGCGGCCGGGAGGGCGAGGAGGATGGCGGCAGCGAGGAGGAAGGCGCCGAAGCGCCCTTTCCTTGAATTCCTATCATTCATATGAACTCCGATGGCGAAAGGATGGATGGGCAAGGCTCATGGCCTGCCGCTGAGAGTGAGTGAGGATTATCATTTCATCGTCCTGAGGGCCAGGGCTGGCTCCATTTTCGCTGCCGATTTCGCGGGGAAATAGGCGGCGAAAAGGGTGAGGAGGGCGATGATCAGTATATTGCCGAGGGCGCGCAGGGGCGGCAGGAAGAAGGAGAGATGGCCGTTGCGCATTATCAGGAAGGCTGGCGAATCCATGCCAAAATCGATGAGGGAAAGCAAGCTCATGACGACGAGGGCGAGAATTATGCCGGCAATGGCTCCGCCTAAGGCAAGGAAGATGGCCTCGTAGAGGAAAAGCGAACGGATTTCTCCGCGCTGGACGCCTATGGCTCTCATCGTGCCGATCTCGCGTATGCGCTCGTACATCACCATCCTGAAAGTATTGGTGATACCGATCATCACGATGGCGAAAAGGACGAGGAGGACGATGAGGCTGGATGTGTCGAGGGCAACGACAATCTGCCTCGCTTGCGAAAGAACGTCGTCGATCGTGTATACGCGGTATTTTGTTCCCTGCCAGGTTTCCTTGTTCTGGCTCTGCATCATAGCCATGAAGGGGGTGGTGGCGCCCGAGTCGTCTGTCTTGTTCTGCTCGAAGAGCTGGAGACCCATCCCGTTCATCGAGGTATAGAGCCGTGCCGAAAATTCCTTGGCGTCCTTGATGTTGGCCAGCATGAAGCCGAGGGACATATACTCTCCTGGCTTCAATCCGATCACTTCGTTGAGATAGGGCAGGTTCACGTAGGCCATGACGGAGCCGATGAGGCTGGAATCCTGGCTTATGGCGGCTATCGTAAAATCAGCTATGTTGTTCTGGCCCGTGACGGTCTGGAACTGGGCGGTGACCTTGTCGCCGGGGAGGATATTGAGCTTTTTGGCTATCTTTTCCGATATGATGAGGGCATCGGCTGCGCCCGCGGCTTCCCAGGATCCCTGCCTGAGGACAAGCCTTTCCTTGAGGAAGGTGGAGTTGGAAATGTCGAGCCCTGTAAGGTTCTGGTTGATGCTTTTTCCGGCAAAAACCAAAGAGGCCGAGACTTCGCTCGATTTCGTGGCGAACTCGTAGGAGACGCCGGCGTCCTGGAGCGCCTTGAGGATGACGGAATCGTCGCGTATGGCATAGAAGCGTTTGCCGGAGTCGGTCTTTTCCGTACCCTGCACGAAAACATGACCGGCCATGAGATAGGCGAAGTTCTCCGACACATTCTCGATGAATGCCCCGGCGAAGCCGTTTATCAGGGTTACCACCATTATGCCGAAGGCTATGGCGCCGCCCAGTAGGAAGGTTCTCTTCTTCTGGCGCGACAGGTTGCGGATGGCGATCCGCGGCAATACTTTGTTCATGCTCGCTTTCTCCTATTCTTGCTGCATCGCGCGCACAGGCTGGATTTTGAGCGCCACGGATACAGGGTAGAGGTGGGCGATGTAGCCCACGGCCACCATGGCCACGACTGCCGCGAAAAAGTTCAACGGCGTGACGAAAGGCGAAAGGTATTTGCCGCCGAAAAGCACCTGGAGGAATGGATTGCCGGCTTCCAGCTTGAGAGCGCGCAGGATGGCGACAAGAGCCAATCCGAGCGATGCGCCAAGCGTGGAAAACATCAGGGACAGAACCATCGCCTCGGCGGCGAAGAGCTTACGTATGAATCCCTTCCCCGCGCCGATCGCGCGCATCGTGCCTATCTCGCCGGTTCTCTCGATGACGGAGATGATGAACGTGTTCATGATGATGATGATGGCGACGATGGAGAGGATAGCGATGGCGATCGTGAAGACAATGCGGATGACATCGACGGACTGGCCATAGGGGCCGGCCGCTTTCTGCCAGTCGCCGGCTGTCACGGCCAGGCCATCCTTCAAGAAGCTCTCATTGAGCTGCTTGATCAGGACGGGAGCATCGCCTGGATTCCTTGTCTTTATCACGATGAACTGCCAGGCCCCGGCATCGGCCGTATTCGCCTTTTGCCTGGCCTCGGTGTCGGCCAGCTGGGCCTGGATGAGGGTCTCATCGAATCCGCCTCCGGTCGGAGCTTCCTCGAAGAGATCGTCACCAAAGAGGGCATCAGTATCCTCGACGTTCAGCATGGCCGTATCGGATTCCTTGAGCTGGATGTTCTCGTTGGACCCGATAGTCATGCCCGCCATGATGCGCAGCGTGTCTATGTCGACGAAAGCCATCTGTTCGGGTGTTGCGCCCTCGCTCTTCTGACGGTACGTGCCGACAAGCTCCAGTTCGCGTATCTTGATGCCGCCCGAGGAGAAGCCCTGCACGACGAGGCTGTCGCCTATCTTGATTTCCCGTTTCATCCACGCAGAGATTTTTCCCAGCTGGGCTTCGTTGATGACAAGGCCTGTCTGTCCCGGCTCAAGGGCCTTGCCCGATGTGATATCGATCGAGTCGAAGACCGTCCAGTAATCGCGCGCGTCGATGCCGAAGAGAAAAAGCAGCCGGGCGCTCGGATCCTGATCTTCTGAATCGTTGGACATTCCCGGCTGTACGGCGTCGTCGCCTTTGGAGACGATGCCGAAGCTCGTGGCCATGCCCGTGGCTTTGGCCACGAGGGGGGAACCCATTATCGTGGAAAGCACCTTGTCGTATTCGGGGATGACAGGGGTAGCGGCCAGGCCGCCCACCGAAGTGACGCCGAAAAGCGATACATCGCCTTCTTCCGATTTTCCGGACACAAAGACATCACCCGTATAGTTGTCGGTGAATGTCGTCCTGATGCCTGCGCGGGAAGCGTCGATGAAGGAATTGCCCACGACGAGGACGATGGCGCCCAAGGTGAGGAGAATTCCGATTATCAGGCTTTTCGACCTATGCTCAAAGAGGTTGCGGAAAGCCAGCCTTAGGGTGACGGGCATCGCTCTCACTCCTCGCCAGGGTTCTGGCCGGAAACGTTGTCCTCACCCCGCCTTCTGTTTTCGATGATCAGCCCATCCCTGAGGCGGATGATATGATCGGCGACATCGACGATCTTCGCGTCGTGGGTCGAAAAAATGAAGGTGGTCTCCAATTCCCTGTTGATCTTTTTCATGAGTTCGATGATCTGTTCTCCCGTCGTCGAGTCGAGATTGGCTGTGGGTTCGTCGGCGAGAACTATCTGCGGTTTCGTGACAAGGGCGCGGGCTATGGCCACTCTCTGGCGTTGGCCGCCCGAAAGCTCGTTCGGTTTGTGTGTTTTCCATTCCGTGAGGCCAACTTCATTCATGAGCCAGTCGATCCATTCAGCCTTCTCGCTCGCCTGAATCCTGGTCTTGCCGAGGAGGAGAGGAAATTCTATGTTCTCCCATACATTGAGGACGGGGATGAGGTTGAAGCTCTGGAAAATGAAGCCGAGAACCTCGTGCCTGAAGCGCGTCAGTTCTTTGTCCGAAAGGCCGGATGTAGCCTTGCCGTCGATGAACACCTCACCCTCGGTAGGTTTGTCGATGAGACCGATCATGTTGAGGATGGTCGACTTGCCTGAGCCTGATGGCCCGGCGATGGATATGAAATCGCCTTTTTCAATGAAGAAGGTCACTCCCTTGACGGCGTGCACCTCCACCTTGCCGAGCGGGTACACCTTCTTCACGTTGTTGATTTCGATGATTGCCATGCGTTTCTCCTTGCCATATCCCATACCCCAGTACACCAGTCAGCGGCCTCTTGTCGAGCGTCGCGCGCTATATGGGGCAGCCATCGGCCATGGGACAGCGTTTTTGTAAAAATACATATTAGTGGAGGCTATAATCAACTGGTAGGAGAAAAAAAAGTCAAAAAGCCCCGGACGAGGGCGCGGAATCGCCTGGATTCCGGGGCTTGGATGAGATGCGGGGCTTCAGTCCGCGGAATTGTCGCCTTCGGCTATCCGACCGCGCCTAGCCGCGTTTCTTGGGTTCGCGTTCCGCGATTTCCTCTTCGATGACGCCGGCAAGCCGCTTGACGCCTTCCTCTATCTGGGCCTTCGATGAATAGGAGAAATTGATCCTCATGGCATTGTGTTCCGGCTCGTCGAAATAGAAAGCCGATCCCACGACGTAGGCGACTTTCTTATCGATCGCTTTGCGGACCATAAGGTCGGTATCGACGAAGCCGGGCAGGGATATCCAGAGGAAGAGACCGCCCTCGGGTTTCGTCCACGTGAGGTCAGGGCGCCGCGGCATGTACTTCTCGAGCATGGCAACCATGAAGTTACGTTTTTCCCTGTATATATCCCTGGTGCGCGCCACCACTTCCTCGATCTTTCCCGTGGAGAGATACTCCGTCAGCCACATCTGGGTAAAGACATTGGTACAGAGATCCATGGCCTGTTTGGCGGTGACGAGTTTGGAAATTATGTCCTCTCTGGCGATGATCCAGCCTATACGCGTTCCCGGCGCCAATATTTTCGAGAAGGTTTTAAGGCCTATGACATTGCCCATGCTTCGTCCTTCCTGATCCAGCTGATACATTGAAGGAAGGGATTCGCCGATAAAGCGGATTTCCCTATAAGGAGCGTCTTCCACGACGAAAAGGTCGTTCCGGTAGGAAAAATCGAGAAGCTGTATTCGCTTTTCGAGGCTCCAGCATATTCCCGTAGGGTTCTGGAAATCCGGTATCACGTAGATGTACTTGACCCGGTCGCCTCTTGCCAGTGCGCTCGCGTAGCTTTTTTCCAGCTCTCCCATATCGAAACCGTCATCGGCATCGCTGAAGGGAATTCCGATGACTCTGCCCTGATAGCTTTGAATCGCCTGAATGGCTCCGATATAGGTGGGACGTCCGGCGAT
>JBAQLW010000069.1:0-1532 GCA_049302175.1 Rectinemataceae bacterium | reverse complement strand
TTTTTCTGGAAATCATCCGAGAGGGTGGTCGAGACTTCCTCTGCGAGGGTCTTGGCCGGAGCGTAGCGCTGATTGTCATAGGAAATCTCGGCGCCATCCATCGCCGCCGCGGCCTCACCGTATTCTTTGGGGTAGTCGGCCTTGATCTCGTTGTTCTCGGCCCAGGCCATCCTGGTGCGGGCATCGGCCATGGCGGGATCTGCTGCAGCCTTCTCGGCGGCAATCCTGGCTTGCTCAGCCTCGGCGACCTTCTGCAGTTCGTTGTCGACATATCGGTCTGACATGCCGGAATAATTGACAGCTTCGTTGGCGTTGACCGTTGAATCGGCGTAGAGCATGTCGGCCGACTGTGTCTTGGCTGTCTCGAGATAGGACTTGGCTTCGGGGAGATAGACATTGTTGCCTACGCCCGAGACTTGGGCTTTTGCCTCGCTCGCCTGGACGGCGGATTCGGCTGAGGCTATGGCTTCCTCGTTGGCGGATCGCTGACCAAGCGAAGCATCGTATGCCGCATCGTAGGCGTCGGCGGCTTCGCCGAACCAGATCGTCGCGCTCTCTGGATTACCGTTCTTCTGATTGGCCAGGCCTTCAGCCATGATGCTTTCGGCCGATTCGAACTGATCGGGAGCGTTGATGTCGGCCTTGATGGACAGTGCTCTTTCCTTGGCCTGAAGGGCGCTGTCGCCGGCTTCAACGGACTTGGACTCGACGCCCTTGGCGATCACGAGTTCGTAGCTCGCGTTGGCTTCCCTCAGGGTGTCGGCGCCGGTTTCAAGGTCTCCCAGCGTGCCCGAAGCCCAGAGTTCCTCTTCGGCGTTGTATTTCGCTTCTCCTGCCGTGAAATCGTCCTCGGCGTATTTGACGAAGCCATCAGAGAATATCCGGGTGCGGAGTTTGTTGGCGGTGGCTTTTTCCGCTGCTACGTCGAAAGCGGCGGCCGACTGCTGGTAGGTGGAGATCGCCAGGCTGTATTCCTTCGCTTCTGCCATGGCGTCGGCGTCGACGAGGTATTCATCGGCCGCCTGGAATCTGTCGCTTGCCAGGTCTGGAGCCTCGGCGCTTTCGGCCGCGATCTTCATCGTGTTGGCCTTGTCGCTTTCCTCTTCGACGCGGAGAGGCATTCCCTTTTCCAGCAGGTATTCCCACATGGAGATGGAATTTTCAAGCTGGCCTTTCACGGGATAGGCCTTGACGCCGTCATAGCTGACATCGTCCATGATCTTGTCGTAATCGGCTTTTGCCGACGTGAAGCCCAGATCGGTGGCTCTGTAGGTCTCCGGCATGACTCTGGCGATATCATACTGATCGGCGTCCATCTTAAGAGAATTTGCCTGACCAAAGAGATTCCTGAGCTCGGTTTCGGAGACAGAAGGCTGGACGACGGTTGTCGTCACTGTAGCGACCGGCGTCACCGCAGGGGATGTTGGAGCCTCTGGAATGGGCGCCTGGGCTATGGTTGTCGTTGTGACAGGCGGCGGCGTTTCCTCAACGATCGGTTTCTTTGTCGCGCACGAGGCGAATACCATCAACAG
>JBAQLW010000068.1:0-3637 GCA_049302175.1 Rectinemataceae bacterium | reverse complement strand
GCTTCGGAGCGCCCCAGGCGTTTTTCGTGATCGAGGCGGCCATGGACGCCCTCGCGAAGGCCATGGGGATGGACATGGTCGAGCTTCAGCGGAAAAACCTCTTCGCCGAAGGCGATTCCACCCATTTCGGCATGCCTATCGTCCGCGCCAGGGCTGTGGAATCCTTCGACAGGCTGCTCGAAAAAACCTCATGGAAGGAGCTTCGCGCTTCCATCGATGACTTCAACAGGGAGAACAGTCTCGAAAAGAAGGGAGCGGCCATCCTCCCCCTCTGCTTCGGCATCTCCTTCACGAAGCTGCCGATGAACCAGGCTGGCGCACTCGTCCATGTGTACACCGACGGCTCCGTCCTGGTGTCGACAGGAGCCATCGAGATGGGCCAGCAGGTATCGCGGAAGATAGGCCTCATAGCCGCCTCGAGCCTGGGAATACCCATCGAAAAAATCTCGGTTGAGCGCACGACGACGCTGACCGTGGCCAATACGGTGCCCACGGCGGCAAGCACGGGCTCTGACCTGAACGGCATGGCCGCGAAGATAGCCTGCGATGAGATATTGCAGCGGCTGAAGGCGAAGGCCGCTTCCATGCTCGAGGTTCCGTCCTCTTCGATCGGAATTTCGGGTGGAGAGGTGACTATCGGAGACAAGCCGAGCGGCCTCCTGTGGGAGAAACTCATCCTCGCCGCGAACGAGGCGCGGATCGATCTGTCCGCGCATGGGTTCTACTCGACGCCGGGGCTTTTCTACGACATGAAGGCCGAGCGCGGGACGCCCTTTGCCTATCATGTATATGGGGCAGCCTGCCTGACGGCGCGCCTCGATCTCGTGAGGGCGACCTGCAGAATCGAGTCGGCGACCATAGTCCATGACGCTGGCAGGAGCCTCGATACTGGCGTCGACCTTGGGCAGATCGAAGGCGCCTTCGCCCAGGGGCTGGGCTGGACCCTCCTCGAGGACCTGCGCTTCGGCGAGGACGGCAAACCCCTATCGGACACCCTCTCCACCTACAAGCTGCCCGACGCGTCCTTCATGCCCGAGACGATGGATATCGAGTTCCTGCCCGAGATCGACAACCCCTCGACGCCCTTCAATTCGAAGGCCGTGGGCGAGCCGCCGCTCCAGTACGGAATCGCCGCCTATTTTGCCGTCCTGAACGCACTGAGGGCGGCCAAGCCGGACGGACAGACACTTTACGACATTCCCTTCATTCCCGAAAAGATCGAGGCATTCCTGAACGGGGCTAGGACATGCTGATAGCGAATGTCCTGGCCGCCCTGCCGGGCGAGGAGGAATTCCGCAAGGTCGATATACTCATAAAAGGCGAAAAGATTGTCCGCATTGTCGCGGCCGGAAGCCCGGACGCTGAGGAAACTATCCACGCCGATGGCTTGATGATGTTTCCCGGCGCCATCGATCCCCATGTCCATTTCGACGAGCCGGGCTTCACGCACAGGGAGGATTTTCTCCACGGGAGCTCCGAGGCGGCGCGTGGCGGCGTGACGACTGTCATCGACATGCCCTGCACATCCCTTCCCCCTGTGACGAGCCTCGCCGCCCTCGAAAGCAAGCTCGCCATCGTATCGAAGAAAGCCGTGGTCGATTTCGCCTTCTTCGGCGGGGTGAACGGCCTCGCGGAGGGAGCAGGGATAGCCGAAGCCATAGCCTCGCTCGCGCCCTGGGTGGTCGGGTTTAAATGCTATACAATCTCCGGGATGGATACCTTCACGGCGGTTGATAGGGAACAATTCGCCTTCGCCTGCGCTCGCTGCGCCGAGGTGGGGAGACCTCTCCTTCTCCACGCCGAGGATCCGGCCGTCATCGCCGAGGCTCAGAAAAGGCGCGCCGCAGCTCGCGGCTCAGCTGCACCCACATGGAAGGACTACTATGCGTCCAGGCCCATGGAGGCTGAGATCGAAGCCTGCCGGAAAGCCGTGGAAAGTGCCGGCGAAGCGGCATCCACCCTGCATGTCGTCCACGTAGGCACGGCCGAGGCCGCGGCCATCGTCGCCGGCGCCGGTGGATCCTGCGAAACCTGCGCCCACTACCTCGCCTTCGACGAGGAGGATTTCGAGCGTCTCGGCCCCGCCCTCAAGACCGCGCCTCCCGTGAAGGGACCGGCGCAGAAGGCCCTTCTCTGGAAGCAGCTCGCGGGAGGCGAAATTTCCTTCGTCACCTCCGATCACGCGGGAGCCCCCGTGTACGAGAAATTCACGGGCGATCCCCTGACCGCCTACGGTGGAATTCCCGGCACAGGAACGCTTTTCCCCTACCTCCTCTCGGAGGGACTTTTCGCCAGGCGCCTCGGCCTTCACCGTTTTCTCGAGGCGACATCCGGCGCGGCAGCCCGCCGCTACGGCATTTCGGGAGGAAAAGGCTCGCTCGAACCCGGCAAGGATGCCGATTTCGTCCTTGTCGATCCCAAAGCGAAGAGCATCGTTGATCCTTCTATAATGTTCAGCAAAAGCAGGATCACACCCTTTGCCGGCATGCCTCTCTCGGGTAGAATCATAGCCACTTTCGTACGCGGAAAGCGCGTTTTCGACTTGTCGAGGGCGGCTATCCTCGTCCCGCCGGGAAGCGGAAAATTCATAAAGTGGGGATATAGATGAGCAAAATCATGAAGACAACATCGCTCTCGGCTCTCTTCGCGCGCGCCGCCGGTGAATTCGCGGCCAAGGACTCCATCTATGAGATTCCGGGGAGCCTGTTTCGCCAGATCTTCGATCTGGAAGCGGACAGCTCAGGCCTCAATGTCATGTCGGGCAGGGCATCCATACCGCTGGGACCGGCAGCCGGCCCCCATACCCAGATTGCCCCCAACATCCTCGCGGCTTATCTCGCGGGCGCCCGCGTTTTCGAGCTCAAGACCGTCCAGCAGAATGATCATCTCGACATAGACAAACCCTGCATCGATGCCCTGGATGAGGGACACAATGTCGAATGGTCGACCGAGCTGACCCTCGAGGAAGCGAGGAAGGAATATATAAACGGCTGGATCGCCGTGAATCTCTTCGCCTTCCTCTGGTCGCGCAAGCCCAACGATTTCTTCTTCAACATGTCGGTGGGCTACACCCTCGACGGGATCAAGGGCGAGAAAGTCGAGACCTTCATCGAGGGCATGAGGAGACCGGAGACCACGTCGTATTGGTCGCAGGCCATGAGCGAGCTCGAAGGCTTTATCGCCGACGAACGATTCAGCAAGGCTTTCGGCGAAGCGGCGGCCGAGAAGGCGCGAACCGTCGTAGCCCACATGCCCGTCCGCCCTGTCCACTCCGTCACCCTCTCGACCATGCATGGCTGCCCTCCTTCGGAAATCGAGAAGATCGGCCGTTACCTCATCGAGGAAAAGGGTTTCGACACCTACATCAAGCTGAACCCGACCCTCCTCGGTTTCGACGCGGCCAGAAGCATACTCGACAGACTGGGATGGAAGGATATCGCCATAAAGAGGGAGAGTTTCGAGCATGATCTTCAGTTCGCCGACGCCCTCGCCCTGATAAAATCCCTGAGGGAGACGGCGCAGGCCAGGGGACGCCGGTTCGGTATAAAGCTCTCGAACACCCTCGCCAACGCCAACGACGGATCCACCCTGCCCGGTGCGGAGCGCTACATGTCGGGCCGCGCGCTGTTTCCTATCA
>JBAQLW010000067.1:0-1621 GCA_049302175.1 Rectinemataceae bacterium | reverse complement strand
ATCCTGTCCTCGGAGACGTTGTGCATGCAGACGGGAATGCGCAGCATCGAAGCGAGGGTGATGAGGTCGGCGCCTATGTGTCCGTAGGAGATGGCGCCGTGATTGGCTCCCCAGGCCGCCATGACGGAGTAGACATCCTTGAAGGGGCCTTCGCCGGTGAGGGTGGGCGCGAACCAGGTGGTCGGCCAGGTAGGATCCGTCCTCAGGTCCAGCTTTTCGTGCACTGATTCGGGCAGGGTGGCCGTGAAGCCTTCAGCGATCTGGAGCATCGGCCCGAGGACGGAGCCGGGGCCGAGGCCTTGTCCGCGGTTGACGCGCATCATCGTGACGGGCATGCCGCCCTCGGTGAGGAAGTCGGAGGAATAGCCGCCGCCGCGGAAATAGCCGAGGCTGGCGTAACGCCAGCTTGTCGCCTTGAGGCAGGCCTTCGCGTCCTTGTCGGTCACTTCCCACCAGCGCTTCATCACGGGCTTGCCCGCGGCGTCGCGTTGGGCTCCCGTGCCGTCCATCGTCGTGGCGCCCGAGTTGATGAGGTGGATGAAGCCCTTGGCGGCGAGTCCTTCGGGCTTCCAGCCGGTCACGCGTTCGACAGCCTCGGGGCTCCAGTAGGTGCGCACGTCGGAGAAGATCTGCGCCTTGCCTGTCAGAAGGTGGCCGAAAAGCATGGCCGCGCCGTTGAGCGAATCGTTCTCGGTGGCGACGATGAAGGGTTCGCGGATGCCGTTCCAGTCGAAGCTGGAATTGAGTATGGTCTCCAGGAAGTCGCCGTTCGGGGAATGGTCGTTCCAGTGACGCTGGCCCTGGAAGCCGCCCGCTATGGCGTTGTGTCCCAGCGCTTCCTCGTTGAGGCCCTTCCGGCGGAGGTCGGGATTGCCCACCATGAGGTCTCTCATGATGAGCGTCATCTTCACGCAGGTCTCCCAGACCTTGTCCTTGCGCGCTCTGGAGTGCTGCTGTTCGGGCGGATTGTTGTCGGGGCCTTCCTCGCAGAATTCCTTGGTCCAGGCGAGGGCTCGTTTGTACTCGGCTTCGGAGTAGATCCTTTCCTCGAGCCGGCGCGTGATTTCGCTCATGTCGACATATTCATTCCTCATGCCCAGGTATTGCTGGAAGACGTCGGGATCGACGGTGGATCCGGCGATGCCCATGGACACGGAGCCCACGGAGAGGTAGCTCTTGCCTCGCATGGTGGCGGCCGCGATGCCGGCGCGCGCGAAACGCAGGATTTTCTCGGCCACGTCGGCGGGAATCGTGCCTATGTCGGTGAGGTTCTGCACGTCGTGACCGTAGATGCCGAAGGCCGGCAAGCCTTTCTGGCTGTGGGCCGCGAGAACGGCGGCGAGATAGACGGCGCCGGGCCTGTCGGTGCCGTTAAAGCCCCAGACGGCCTTGATGGTCTGGGGATCCATGTCCATGGTCTCCGAACCGTAGCACCAGCAAGGTGTCACGGTAAGGGTGACGGCCACGCCTTCGCGCTCGAACTTGGCCTGGCAGGCCGCCGCCTCGGCGACCCCGCCAATCGTCGTATCGGCGATGACGCATTCGACGCTCTGGCCCGAAGCGTGCCTCAGGTTTTCGGATATGAGCTTGGAAGCCGCCGCCGCCATGCCCATGGTCACAT
>JBAQLW010000066.1:0-6731 GCA_049302175.1 Rectinemataceae bacterium | reverse complement strand
GCCCTGGGAAGCGTAGGTGCGGGCGAGGCTGTTCTTTGGGTCAAGGTAGATGGGGAAGCTCATTTTCTGCTCGGCGACGAAGGATTTCACGGTGGCAGGATCCTCTCCGACACTGATCGCCATGATGTCGAAATTCTTGCCTTTCATGGACCTGGAGAGGGATTCGATGGTGGGGATTTCTTCCTTGCAGGGTGGGCACCATGTCGCCCAGAAATTCAGGAGGACGATCTTGCCCTTGAGGCTCGATCTCGTCTTCTCCGGTCCCCCGAGGCTGGCTACCTTGAAATCCTGGAAAGTCATGGGCGGGTCAAATACATAGAATCCGAGTTTTTCCAACCTCTGCGCGTACCAGGGCTTGTCGGCCGCGGCGGCGGGGGACAGCGACAATAGAACAAGCGCGGCTGCCGCCGCGACGATGGATACCTTTCTTCCTGTCATTATCTACCTCTCATAAAAGATATAAAAAATCTAATATAATGAAGAAGCCCAGGCAAGTCGTAGCGGCGGATGAGGCCTGTTGTCGCGCGATGTGGAAAAAGAGTATCTTATGGGCGCGTCAACCAACAAACATGGAGATCCTATGAGAGCTATTGGCACCTTCATCGCCTCCGATGAGCCGGATAACGAAGAGAAAAAAACTCCCCAGAAGCCTGAGGACATGATGTCTGAGCGCTTTCTCAAGACACGCACCATCCTCCTCACCGGGGAAGTCGACAAGGATTTGTCGGAGAAAGTGATACGCCATCTTCTCCTCCTCGAAAGCATCTCCTCCGAGCCCATAACTATACTTATCGACTCCCCCGGCGGCGATGTCTACGCGGGTTTTTCGATTTTCGACATGATCCGCTTCATAAAGACTCCGGTGCGCATTGTGGGCATGGGGCTCATCGCCAGCGCGGCAGCCCTCATCCTCCTCGCCGTGCCCAAGAAGATGCGCTATGGACTCCCGAATTCCTCATATCTCATCCATCAACCCCTCTCGGGCATCCAGGGCGTCGCTACGGATATCGAGATCCACGCGCGCGAGCTTGAGAAGACGAAGGAGAGGCTCAACGGTATAATAGCGGAAGCCACAGGGCAAAGCCTCGAGCGCGTTTCGCGCGATACGGACCGCGATTACTGGATGAACGCCGTGGAAGCTTCATCCTATGGCCTCATCGAAAAAATAATCTCGACGAGGGATGAACTCCCTCTCTGACCTGAATCAAAAGCTCACCGCCCGCGCGTTCCTGTAGCGAAGGATCTTCCTTCGGGAGGTCAAGCAAGGAATGCGCGCCCGTCTGCTCTTCATCATCGCCGCCGCCTGGCTCTGCGGATTCCGCTGCTCCCTGCCATGGGAAGATCGCGATCCACCGGAACTCTTCATTGTCTCCTATAACGCCCACAATCTGTTCGACGACAGGGAGGACGGGGGAGAATACCCTGAATTCAGTATCGGCGCCGGCAGGTGGAGCGCCGACCTCTACAAACGGCGGCTCGAGAATGTCGCGGCGGCAATCGGCAGCTTTTCGTCCGGGGGTTCGTCTGGAGGCGCGCTTGAAAGCGGGAGGCTGCCGGATATCGTCTGCCTCCAGGAAATCGAGAGCGAAAAGGTGCTGGTCGATCTGGCAAAAGGCCCCTTGAAGCGAGGAGGCTACCGCTGGGTCGCCCTCGGCGGGCCATCCGGCTCGGCAATAAAATGCGGAATCCTTTCGAGGTATCCATTCGCCGCGCTTCGTGCCCATTCTCTCGCCGACGCATGGGGTTTTGGACCGGCCAGAGACATGCTGGAGATAGGGGTCGACCTTGGTTCAGGCAAGCCTGGATTGACACTCCTCGTATGCCATTGGAAATCGCGGCGTGAGGGAGAGGCGGCGACGGAGGCTGCGCGCCGCGGGGCATCCGTCCTCGCCGCCTCAAGGGTGGCCGCGATCCATGCCCAGGATCCCGAAAGCCCCGTCATTCTCTGCGGGGATTTCAACGAATCCCCCGATGAGTTCGAAAGAGCCCGACATTCCTATCCCACGGCCTTCATGCCAGGCCTGGACCAGACCGTCGCGGGACGCATACCAGAAGCCTGGTTCGAGGGAGTGATCCGCGTTTCCTCCCTGCCTTCGAACGCTTCGCTTGATGCCGGGGCCGTCACCCTCTACTCACCCTGGGCTGGCTCCGAAGGCTTCAGCTATATCTTCGATGGCGACAAGGAGAGGCTGGACGGCTTTCTTCTCGGCCCGGCACTCCTCGATGGCAGCGGCCTGGAGTTCGCGAGCTTCATGGTGAGCGCCGATCCCTCCCTCCTGGACGCGAAGGGCGAGCCCTCGGCATGGAACGGCAGCTCGGGCTTCTCGGACCATCTGCCCATCGCCCTCATTCTCACCGGCATCCCGGCAATCCCATAGCCCTGTACATCGGAGCGGTTTTTATGGGACATTATAGGGATGCAGAGTTTCCTTTCGAATGTTTTTGAGCGTTTCGGCCTCAACGCCTATATGCAGGGCGACTATGTCAAGGCCGAGAAATGGTTCCGCAAGCTGGAGCTCAGGGAGCCCAATTCCATCCGCGTGCTTCGAAACCTGGGCATCATTCTCATGGCCAAGGGTGATGCCGAGGGCGCGGAGCGCTATCTCCTGAGGGAAGAGAAGCTCTATGGCCGTTCATTTCACCGACACGCGGCCCTCGCCGATATTGCCTATTCCCAAGGCAAGCGCAAGGAAGCCGGAAAGCGCTACAGCCTGGCCCTGGCGGAGCCGGAGAGTGCCCCTGGCGGAAAATTCCAGATGGCTCGCCCTCTCATGGAGCAGCGCCTGTCCATTTGCTCGAGCGATGAGGCTTTCGCCAGAAGCAGGCAGTCGATGAAGGTTTTCGGGGCAGCCCAGGCTTCCAGCGATCGGGGCGAATATGAAAAAGCAATCGAGGAATTCCTTGAGTCGGCGCGGCTGGATGAGACCAATTGGCCGGCGCTGAACAATGCTGGTTCCGTCTATTTCAATACACTCAAAAAGCCCGACGAAGCCGTTCCCCTTTTCGAAAAGGCTCTGGCAATTTCGAGGAATCTGCAGATCGCCGGCAACCTGAATCTCGCGAAAAAGAGCGCCGAAAAAGCCACAAGAGGAAAAAAGCGATGAATCCTGTCGAAGACGCGAAAGAGATATTTCTGAAGGGTGTCGAGCGCGTGGACCCCCGGCGCCTCCTCGACTATGCCCTCTCCCTTGAGGGGAACGATCTTGCGGTGCGCTACGCAGAGGGTAGTTTCCACTACGACCTCGCCCTGTACAGGCATCTTGTCGTCGTCGGGATGGGCAAGGCTTCGGCCGTCCTCGCGAAGGGCCTTGAAGGGCTCCTCGGCGATCGCATCGAGGAAGGCTTCGTCGTCGTCAAGCATCTGGCGGGCGTCAGCTGCGAGCGCATCCGCCTCGCCGAGGCCGGCCATCCTCTGCCCGATGAGCGGTCGGCTGAGGCGGGCCGCCGGGTGCTTACACTGGCGGAGAAGGTTCGCGGCTGGGAAGCGGCTGCCGAACCGACGCTCGTCGTTGTGCTTATATCGGGGGGAGGCTCCGCCCTTCTCTCCGCGCCCGCGGCGGGCATAAGCCTCGCGGACAAGGCGGCGACGACAAAGCTGCTACTCGCGAGCGGGGCGACGATACAGGAAATGAACGCCGTCAGGAAGCACCTTTCGGCGGTGAAGGGAGGAAGGCTGGCCGAGGCTTTCGCTCCGGCGGCTGTTCTCTCCCTCATCCTCTCCGATGTCATCGGCGACGATCTCGATGCCATAGCCTCGGGTCCGACGGTGCCCGACACTTCCACATGGGAGACGGCGCAGAAGGTTCTCCTTGATCGCGGCGTCTGGGGAGAGCTGCCAGAGTCTGTACTGGGGATTTTCGAGGAAGGCATGGCCGGCATCAGGCCTGATACTCCCAAGCCCGGGTCCCCCGTTTTCCATTCCGCCAGGACTGTCTTCGTGGGCAATAATATGCTGGCATTGAAGATGGCCGAGGAAACCGCGAGGGAGCTTGGCTACAACACGCTTCTTCTGACCTCACGTCTTGTGGGCGAAGCCCGCGAAATCGCGAAAGTATTTGTAGCCCTCGCGGGCGACCTGGCTCAGCACGGCATTCCGCTGCGTCGACCCGCGTGCGTCCTGACCGGAGGCGAGACGACGGTGACGCTGAAGGGCAGAGGCCTTGGAGGAAGGAACCAGGAGATGGCCTTGGCTGTCCTCGCCGCGCTGAACCCATCGAATCCCGGCCATGGGGAGATGATTTTCCTCTCGGCGGGCAGCGACGGCAATGACGGCCCCACCGATGCCGCCGGCGCATTCGCTTCGCTCGCGCTCATGGAAAAGGCGAAGACGCTGGGAATCGATCCGAAAGCTTTCCTTGCCGACAACGACTCCTACCGCTTTTTCGAAAAAACGGGCGGTCTTTTCAAGACAGGTTCGACAGGGACGAACGTCTGCGACATGCAGATACTAATCCTTCCGTGAGACTCCGATGAAGGCGATGCCCAATCAGGAACCGATGATCGTCCAGGGCGACCTCTCCGTCCTCCTCGATGTGCACGCGCCGCGCTTCGAGGAGGCGAGGGAGGCGCTCGGGACCTTCGCCCTGCTCGAAAAGAGCCCCGAGCATCTGCACACGTATCGCATAACGCCGCTCTCCTTGTGGAACGCCGCTGCCGCCGGCCTTGGGCCTGGGGATGTTGTCGCCTCGCTCGAGGAATACTCGCGATACGATCTGCCGAAGGATATCCCCTATATCGTGAAGGACACGATGGCGCGCTTCGGCGCTCTCGTGCTGCGCGACGCCGAAGAGGCACAGGATGCGTCGCAGGATGCGTCGCAGGATGCGGGGCAGAAAACCGCGCAGGATGCGCCGCGCCTCATTCTTGTCTGTAACGACCCCATTCTCGAAAGGCAGATACGCAGCGACAAAGGCCTGGGGAAATGGCTGTCGCCATCGCAGACTTCGGCCGGAAGGGGGAACTTTTCTCTCCGCCTGGTCGACAGGGGAACGGTGAAGATCGAACTGCTGAAACGCGGTTGGCCCATAAGGGACGAGGCTTCGCTCAGGGAAGGGGCGGCCTGCCCCATATCCCTGAAGTTCGGGGAAGGCGAGAAGGCCTGGGAGATGAGACCGTATCAGACCGAGGCTGTCGTATCCTTCGTGGGAGGCAAGCGTCCAGGAAGCGGCTATGGCGTCATCGTACTGCCCTGCGGGTCGGGCAAGACCATTGTCGGCATGGCGGCGATGGCGGCCATCGGACAGACAACCCTCATCATCACGACCAATATCGCGGCTGTGCACCAATGGCGAGAGGAACTCCTGGCCAAGACGGATATCGATCCCGACATGATAGGGGAATACACGGGCGCCGTAAAGCGCATCAGGCCGATCACCATTGCCACCTACCAGATACTCACCTGGCGGCCCGACAAGAATTCGGACTTCCCTCACTTCGCGATGCTGAGGCGCGAGCCCTGGGGGCTTATCATCTGCGACGAGGTCCATCTCCTGCCCGCGCCGGTCTTCAGGGTTGTCGCCGAGCTGCAGGCCGTACGGCGGCTTGGCCTCACCGCGACCCTCGTCAGGGAGGACGGCAAGGAGGAGGATGTCTTCTGCCTCATCGGTCCCAAGCGCTACGATGTTCCGTGGAAGGAACTGGAGAAGAAGGGATTCATCGCCGAAGCCTGGTGCAAGGAAATCAGAATCCCGATGAACGACGATACGCGCCTGTCCTATGCCGTCGCCGCGCAACGCGCGAAAATCAGGATAGCGGCCGAGAATTCCATGAAAGAAAACGTCGCGCTTTCCCTCGCCGAGCATCACTCCGGAGAAGGCATCCTGGTCATCGGCCAGTACATCCGCCAGCTGCAACGTTATGCGGCACTACTTGGCGCTCCGCTCATTACGGGCGCGACGCCGGAAGACGAGCGCGAAGCACTGTACGCCGCATTCAGAGCCGGTGACGTAAGGCTTCTCGTCGTATCGAGAGTGGCCAACTTTGCAATTGACCTGCCCGACGCTTCCGTGGCGATCCAGATTTCAGGCTCTTTTGGAAGCCGACAGGAAGAAGCTCAGCGTCTGGGACGAATACTGCGTCCCAAGCGGCAGAACAGTTTCTTTTATTCCCTCGTCTCCCGCTACAGCGTGGAGGAAGAGTTTGCCGACAACCGCCGGAGGTTCCTCATCGAGCAGGGATACCGCTATGCGATCGAAACATGGGACGAATAAAAAGTGAATGAAAACATGACGCACGAAACGCGCGGGGTTCCGCGCGAAACGCGGCTTGCCCAGTGGCGGGAAGCGATGCTCGGCGAAAATTCTCTCAGCCTTCGCGTCCTCGCGGAGAACTATCTGGGCCAGGGCGACAGGGGCAAGAGGGATGGGGAGAAGATAATCGGCGCGCTGGCAGCCATGATGGAAAAGGTCGAGGTACAGGAAGCCGCCCTGGCTATGATGGATAGGATAGACAAGCTCATTGTTGGATCGATTCAATTCGCGGGGGAGGCCGACAAGGCGTCCCTGCAGAAGATACTGACCGGAGAAGTATCCTATCATGAACTGGAATACAGGCTCGCGAATCTCGATGAGAGGCTCCTCATCTTCAGGACGAAAGGTGGAACCTACGCCGTGAATCCCCACTTCGCCCAGGCCGCGCGTGTGGGAGCGGCGCGTGCCGATCTGCTGTTCGGGTCAAGGGAGGCCGAGAAGGATTCCAGCGCCGAAAAACCCTTCGAACGCGATGGAATGCCA
>JBAQLW010000065.1:0-1663 GCA_049302175.1 Rectinemataceae bacterium | reverse complement strand
CCATACAAGGGACGACATGGCCTGATGTAACCGCAGAAGCCGCGCGGAAGGCGTGAGCTTATTTCCAGTTCGCCATATCCAGTTCTTTTTCCGTCTTGGCCACAATGGCGGAACCGACCAAATCGCCTGTCACGTTGAGGCTCGTGCGTCCCATGTCGAGAAGGGCGTCGATGCCGAGGATCATGGCGTAGGCTGCGGCGACCGCGGAGCCTTCGGTGACCTTCAGGCCGATCGATTCGAGGACCATGAGGAGCATGATGGCTCCGGCGCCCGGTACGCCCGCCGTGCCGATGGAAGCGAGCGTCGCCGTAAGCACGACCATTCCCTGCTGGCTCATCGTGAGGGGCTGGCCAATGGCGTTGCCGATGAAGATGGCGCAGACGCCCAGGTAGATGGCCGTGCCGTCCATGTTGATAGTGGCTCCGAGCGGGAGAGTGAAAGAGCCGATAGTACGGGGTATGCCCAGCTTCTCTTCCGAGCAGCGCATGGTTATGGGGAGGGTGCCGCCTGAAGAGCGGGTGACGAAGGCCGTGACCATGGCTTCATTGGCCCCTTTCAGGAACTTGAGGAAACCCAGCTTGAAGATGGACAGGAATCCGCCGTAGACGCCCACAAGGTGAACAAGAAGTCCGATGTAAACGGTCAGGGTGACGATGAGGAGGGGCCCGATGGCCTTGGGTCCCTGCTGGGCGAATACCTGAGCGATGAGGACGAAAACGCCGATTGGCGCGTACTGCATGATGCCCGAAACGACTTTGTACATGGTTTCGGCGCTTGCGTTCACCACATCGAGAAGGGTCGCGCCAGCCTTAGCCAGGCTCTTGTTCTCTGCTCCCTTGATATAGGAGAGGGCGATACCGAAGACGACGGCGAAGAAGATGATGGGGAGGACGTCACCCTTGGCGAGGGAATCGACAGGGTTGGTCGGCACTATGTTGAGCAGGATCTGCGAGATGGGCAAGGTAGCCGCCGCCTTGCCTTGAATTCCGGCGGTCCCTACGATATTGAAGCCTGCTCCGGGCTGGAGGATGTTGGCGAACACCAGGCCGATGGCAACGGCGAGAGCGCTCGTGAAAAGATAGTAGACCATGATCTTGATACCAACGCGGCCGAGGCGGCCGGGATCGATACTCGCCGCTCCCGCGATCAGCGAGAAGAGGATGACAGGCACCACGATCATCTTCAGCAGCCGGATGAACAGGTCCCCGAAGAATTTGGAATTGTCGACGAAGGGTTTTACCGAGTCGGGGAAAAATCCCAGGACGATGCCGACGATAGCTCCCAAAATTAAGCCTACGAGAATGCGGGCGAGAAGGTTGGATCGGAAATACCAGCCCAGAATGCCCTTCTTTTTCTCTTTGGTTTCCGCCATGAAAATCCTCCTTGGAATTTGGTTCGCACCTTTGTCGCGGGTTCGAGTGTGGACAAACTCCAATGCGAATGGTAAACCTTGAAACGCAATTGTGCAAATTATTTTTATCCGTAACAGGAAGGAGGAAGGCATCATGAAGACTATCGGAGTCCTGGGAGGCATGGGTCCTGACGCGACATCGGACTTTTTCGCGAAGCTTCTCTCCTTCGATAAAGCGCCCAAGGATCAGGATCATGTCCATGTAGTCGTCGAATGCGATCCATCCATTCCCGATCGAACCGCCTTCATCCT
>JBAQLW010000064.1:0-3644 GCA_049302175.1 Rectinemataceae bacterium | reverse complement strand
GCTCTGCTCTGCCCTCACCATGCTTCTCGGCAAGCGGCAGACCCTTCCCGCGCGCAAGCATGGGAACATGCCCGTCTGATAGGGGGATGTGAATGCTCAATAAATGGATGATCATGTTCGCGGGAGTGGGCACGGTTTTTGCAGTGCTGATCTCGATAATCGCGATGCTTTATTTTTTTCAGATGCTGTTCGGCAAGCGCAAGGAGAAAAAACGACCTGACCTCGCGCCTATACCCGAGGTATATAGCGCCATCCTTCCCCCAGCCCCGACGGTGTCTCCGCGCCAGGAAGCCGGCGGAGAACTCGTAGCCGCAATCACCGCCGCAATCTCGGCGGCAACAGGAGCGGCAGCATCTACTTTCAGGATTACGTCGATCAATCCCTCTGCCGAAAGCGACAATGGTTTCAATACCCCTATATGGGGACGCATCGAGCGATTCGCGCAAAAATAAGCGCCACAAGGAGAGATTCTATATGAAGCAATATAAAGTGACCGTCAATGGACAGAGCTATGATGTGAGCGTGGAAGAAGTCGGCGCCTCGGGAATGCCCGCTGCCAGGGCTTCACAGCCTGTTCCAGTCGCGGCAGTGCCGGCTTCCGCCGCTGCAGCTCCCGCCCCAGTCCAAACGGCGGCACCTTCGGCAGCTGTCGCGGGCGCGCTCAGCGTCAAAGCGCCCATGCCCGGCACTGTCATGTCCTTCAAGGTGACGGTCGGCCAGGACGTTAAACGCGGCGATGTCCTTCTCATCCTTGAGGCCATGAAGATGGAGAACGAAATCGTCGCGCCCCAGGCAGGCAGAGTCGCCGCCCTGAGGGTGCCGGTGAGCGCATCGGTCAATACCGGCGACGCCCTCGTCGACCTCGCCTGAAGGGGGGTGGTTTCCCCATGAGCGAATTCCTGACAGAATTTATCCGATCAACCGGATTCGTCAACATCAGCCTCGGCCAGCTCATCATGCTGGTCGTGAGCTGCGTACTCCTCTACCTGGGCATCTACAGGAAATACGAGCCCCTCCTCCTCGTTCCCATCGCCTTCGGTATGCTGCTCGCCAACCTTCCCTTGAGCGGCATCACCGATGGTCCCCTGGGGACCCAGCCTGGCGGCCTCATCTATTACCTCTACCAGGGCGTCAAGCTGGGAATCTACCCACCCCTCATTTTTCTGGGCATAGGTGCGATGACGGATTTTGCGCCCCTGATCGCCAATCCATCCAGCCTCCTTCTCGGCGCCGCGGCCCAGATTGGGATTTTCATCCCCTTCATCCTCGCAACCTACCTGGGCTTCGACCTCCAGGCAGCCGCGAGCATCGGGATCATCGGTGGAGCCGACGGCCCTACAGCCATCTACCTCACCTCCAAGCTCAAGCCCGAGCTTCTTGGTCCCATCGCCATCGCGGCCTATTCCTACATGGCTCTCGTCCCTCTCATCCAGCCACCCATCATGAGGGCTCTCACCACGCCCAAGGAGAGAGCGGTGAAGATGGCTCAGTTGCGGGAAGTCTCGAAAACGGAAAAGGTTGTGTTCCCGATAGCGGTAACCCTCCTTGTCGGCCTTCTCCTTCCAGCGGCCGTTCCCCTCGTCGGCGCCCTTATGCTTGGCAATCTCTTCAAGGAGACAGGAGTCACCGAGAGGCTTTCGATGACAGCCCAGCACGAACTCATCAATATCCTGACCATTTTCCTCGGCATATCGGTAGGATCGACGGCCAGCGCAGAGCGCTTCCTGAACCCTGAAACCCTCAAGATTATCGCACTGGGACTTTTCGCCTTCTCCTGCGGCACAGCGGGCGGCGTCCTTTTCGGAAAGCTGATGTATATCGTGACAGGCGGCAAGGTTAATCCCCTCATCGGTTCCGCGGGTGTATCGGCCGTACCCATGGCTGCCCGCGTATCCCAGGTTGTGGGCGCCGAGACGGATCCGACGAATTTCCTCCTGATGCACGCCATGGGCCCCAATGTCTCAGGCGTAATTGGATCAGCCGTAGCGGCAGGTGTATTGCTTTCAATCCTGGGCTGAAGATAGAATTTACAGCAGAAGCGGCTCCGGAAGCGGTGCCGCTTTTTTTAAATCGTGTGGAATTTATCATCCGTTTCAGGAGTCTGTATGAATGTGCTGAAATTCGGGGGGACCTCGGCGGGAAGTATCGAGGCTATCGAAACCCTTGTGGAAATCGTTCGCGAAAGCGGTGAGAAAGTGGTCGTCGTTTCAGCCTTTTCTGGCGTGACGGACGAACTTATCGGAGCCGCCGGATCGGCGGAGCGACGAGAAGAATACCTGTCCCGGATGGACGCCCTGCTGAAGCGACACAGGGCTGTCGCGTTCCGTTTCCTCTCGGCCCATCGGCTAGAGGAAACGCTCTCCGGCATCGAAGGACTCTTCGCTGAACTGAAGGATCTTCTGCGCAGCGTGGAGTTACTGAGGGATTTGACGAAGCGCAGCCTCGATCAGATCATGAGCTTCGGCGAGCGGCTTTCAGCGATGATACTCGCCAGAGTATTGTCGGCGAAGGGCATGGAAGCCTGTTTCGTCGACGCACGCGATATCATAAGGACGGACGATTCCTTCGGCTCGGCGCGTTGCCTCAGGGCTGAGAGCCGCCCTCTTGTCATCCAGCGGCTCTCTCATCCCGACAGAATAGCGGTGATTCCAGGCTTTATCGGCGCCACGGCTGACGGCGTCACGACGACCTTGGGGAGAGGGGGATCAGATCTGACCGCTTCTATCATCGGCTCCTGCCTCGGCGCCGAAGAGATACGGATCTGGTCCGACGTGGACGGGATGATGACAGCCGACCAGCTCCTCGTGAAGGATGCCTTCCTTATAGAGGAGATATCATATGACGAAGCCCTCGAGATGACGCATTTCGGGGCGAAGGTGCTCAATCCCCTCGCTCTTCTGCCAGCCATGGAGGAAGGCATACCCATACGGATACTCAATACCTTCAATCCACAGGGAAAAGGCACTCGCATCGTCAAACAGGCGGGGAAAAGCGGGTATCCGGTGCGCGGCCTCGCATCCATTCCCGCAGTCAACCTGCTGAGCATCCGTGGCCTCGGGCTTCCGGGTGTCACTGGCATCGCGGGAAGGATGTTCGGAGCCCTGGCGCGTCGGAAGGTGAATGTCATCCTCATAAGCCAAGCCTCATCCGAACTTTCCATCTGCTGCGCAATAAATCCAGATGACGCAAGCGCCGGGCAGGAAGCTCTCGCTGAGGAATTTGCCCCGGAGATTGGGGCTGGCTTTATCGGAGAACCTTCGGTGGAGAGCGATCTTTGCGTCATCGCCGTGGTGGGCGAGCAAATGAAGCAGAAGACGGGAATCGCGGGAAGGATCTTTTCCGCTCTCGGCAGGAATGGTGTCAATGTAGTGGCGATAGCCCAGGGTTCTTCCGAGCTCAATATATCAATCGTCACCTCGGCACGGAATAGGGCAAAGGCTTTGAACGTCATCCACGATTCCTTCTTCCTCGCCGGAATGAGGACTGTCAACCTCTTTCTGGTAGGTACAGGGCTTATCGGCGGCACCCTCCTCGCCCAGATCGCCGATCAGAGAGAGAAGCTCCTGCGCGAGCATTCGATTCGGATAAACCTCGTCGGGCTCGCCAATTCGAGGAAGATGCTCATTGATCCGAACGGGATCGAC
>JBAQLW010000063.1:0-2976 GCA_049302175.1 Rectinemataceae bacterium | reverse complement strand
GGCAGGATAGTCGCCGATGCCTCCCCGGCGAGTTCGCCCGGGACGAGTGGAGCTGTATGCATGGGAAAACCTCTGTTGGATCTAAAATACGGAATCGCGGGGAAAGATACAATAGGAGACGCTGGCTTCAAGCCATGGTTTCCAATCCGGGATGGAGGTTCTCACCGCGGGTCAGCGCCTCATTCCATTATCGAGTAGTTTTCGCATTTGGCCATCAATGCTGATTTGTCCCGTACATCGAATTTCCTGTACACCCTCGCCATGGTGTTCCGGACGGTGGATTCGGTGACCCCACCGTCAATGGCGACCTCTTTCAACGAACGTCCGCCGAGAAGAGCTTTCAGGTACTCGGCTTCCTTTTTTGTCAGGTTTTTCGTCGACAGCGACAGAGGAGGTTTGGGTACTTTCAGGTACACAACCCATTTGCCACCATACACGATCAAAAGAAAGATCAGGAAGCTTGTCATAAAGAGGATGGTGTTGCAGACGGGGAGGATTCCCGTTCCTGAAAGACGGCCTATAAAGATTTCGCAGACATAGAAATAGGAGATGGTGGCAAGAAACATGAGGAGCTTATGGCGTCCAAAGAAACATAGGCGGTAGAGAAGGATCTCGGCCGCGATAAAGGCGCCCAGCCCAAACATCGACGAGGCGCCATACCGTGCGATGGCGAAGGGAGTCATTATGAGGAGGATGAGGGGCTGGAGCCAGGTGAGGGATCGATGGAGGGCACTCAACGCGAAAAGCAGGCCGCAGGCTACAATTATGGCGATCCGTCCATCGTTGGTGCCGAAACCCGCTGGATATTCGCCCCCGAAGAGTTCGAGGACCAGGTAGAGCAGCAGATAGGCGCTGCAGAGACAAGTGAGGAGCAGGCCGGTTTTCCTGAAAAGGGTTGGGGAAAAACTCTCGTCGGCCGGCTCTCTCACCTCATCCCTTCCTTGGGCTCCTTTCAGCCATCACGGCGAGGAGGGCCACAGCGGCTCCGCTCGCGTCAAAGAGCATGTCCAGCAGTTCGAATCGCCGAGAGGGCGTCAGTAGCTGCAGCACTTCCGAGCCGACGATGAAAAGGAGAACGAAGATAACGCTGTGTATATATCCGGGGAGTTTCCCGCTATAGCGCCTGAACTCGAGAAGGTAGGCGAGCGTGAAGACGAGGAAGAGGAAAAAATGCACCACCTTGTCGATGCCGATGAAGCTGGGGGCATTCCTGAAGCTGGAGGAAGGGAGAAGGAGAGCAACGATGATAAGGACTCCCGAGAGGAAGGTGAACTTGAAAGCGATGATTTTTTTCATAAAGATTCGATAAAAATAGCTGAAGAGTGGGGCGAGGTCAATCCCCGCATTCTGGCTGTCCGGGGTGGAGACCTTCAGTCGATCTGGAAACAGGTCGGTTCCTCGGCCTCCATGATGATCTTCTTTTTGCCTGGAAGAGACATTTCCTTGTTGACGTCCAGGAGATAGTCCCGGCTGTCATTCTGGATCGTCACCCAGAGCAGGCCATTGTTGATCAGGAGCCTGCGCTCGCGCTCAAGGTCGAGGGTGACGAGGTCATCCTTGTCGATGCAGCGCGGCAAGGAGCCCTCGGGAATCCGGCCATCAAGTCTGGGCAAATGCTTATTGCTGGATATTTTACCGATCATGCAATGCCTCCATGGAAATGGGTGCAGTATCTGCAAATCCGAATATAGTGATGAAAACGCATGAAGGAAAGCCGGAGCAACGCCTCGCCGCAGCGTCTGGCCAATAAAAAAAGCAACCCTTGCGGGTTGCCCTTTACGCTCAATAATTCAGTGAGTCTAGAAAGGCCTATCGGCGATGTAGCGATACTCCCTATACCTGCGCTCGATGAGGCCGCGCTGTTTCTCAAGGAGCTTGGAAGCCCTTTCGGGGTTGGCTTCCCTCAGGGACTTGAAACGGACCTCGGCATACATGTAAGCGTCGAGCTTGGAGAAGTCCGGCTCCTTGGAATCGAGCTGGAACGGATTCTTGCCCTCGGCCTTGAACCTCGGATCGTAGCGGTAGAGGGGCCAGACGCCCGAATCCACGGCCGCTTTCTGCTGGTTCATGCCCTTCATCATGTCGATGCCCTGATTGATACAGTGGGAATAGGCGATGATGATGGAGGGGCCATCGTAGCTCTCGGCTTCCCTGAAGGCTTTGATCGTCTGGTTCATGTTGGCGCCCAGGGCGATTTGAGCTACATAGACGTAGCCGTAGCTCATGGCGATCATGCCGAGGTCCTTCTTCATCGTCTCCTTGCCCGAGGTGGCGAACTTGGCGATGGCGCCGATGGGAGTGGCCTTGGATGCCTGACCGCCGGTGTTGGAATAGACTTCGGTGTCCAGCACGAGGATGTTGACGTTCTTGCCCGAGGCGACCACATGGTCGAGGCCGCCGAAGCCGATGTCGTAGGCCCAGCCGTCACCGCCGATGATCCAGACGGATTTCTTGATGAGGCTGCCGGCCAGGTTCGCGAGTTCCTTGGCCCATTCGGCCTTGACGCCGGTGAGGACTTTCTGGAGCTCGACCACGTCGGCGCGCTGGGCTTCGATGCCCTCATCGTCGAACATCGGGTTCGAGAGAAGCCTGTCGGCGAGCTCGGCGCTGACGTTGCCCGTTTCCTTGGCAGCCACGATGAGTTCGCGGGCATATTCGGTCTGCTTTTCCGTCGTGAGTCTCATGCCCATGCCGAATTCGGCCGCGTCCTCGAAGAGGCTGTTGGACCAAGCCGGACCCTTTCCGTCGGGACGGGTTGTATAGGGTGTCGTGGGGAGGTTGCCGCCGTAGATGGAGGAGCAACCCGTGGCGTTGGCGCAGAGGGCGCGGTCGCCGAAGAGCTGGGTCATCAGCTTGAGATAAGGAGTCTCGCCGCAGCCGGCGCAGGCGCCCGAGAACTCGAAGAGGGGGCGCCTCATGCCGATTCCCTTCGGGAGGGCGAGGTTGAGATATTTGGCGGGTGTGTCGGGAATAGCC
>JBAQLW010000062.1:0-3066 GCA_049302175.1 Rectinemataceae bacterium | reverse complement strand
ACGTGACCATGGATGAAAAATGCTGGAGCGGCCAGGCGTATAAGCCAATTAAAGGCGGCGAATCCCTGATGACAACGATCGTGACCATCGTGGATGCCTTTCGGGGGCGCGTGGGCGAGGATTACGTCAACGCCACGACCCTTGAACAACCTTCGCGTGAGGAGGCGAGGCGCAAGAAGCAATACCCTGAGTCTCATCGAGAACTCGGAGTATTGATTGACTCCGCCGTTATAGAGCATCGATCCCGGGATGCCCAGGACGGAGATGCCGGCTTCTTTGCGTATGCCGAAGGAGAGGCGTCCGAGGCCTGTCCTGCCCCTTTCCTGGACAGCATCGGGGACAAAGCTGCCGGCGATCATGTTTTTGGAAACGCGGTCGTCAGGGTCGTGGTTGCCTGCTACGGAAATCATTGGCTTGTTGAGCATAGAGGCTATAAAACCGAGGTATTCACCGGGCAGGTCGCCTGCCGAGAGAATGAGGTCGATGTCGCCGAAGCGTTCGCGGATCGATGAAGAATAGACAAGAAGATCGACCTCATCGGCCACGCAGAGGACTTTCAAGGTTTTCACGCTGTTATTCTTCCCACCATGCGGTACAGGGTTGACCTGTCAAGTTTGACCCAGATGGGGCGGCCATGGGGGCAGCGGGGGAAAGGGAGGACGAGGGCCTTTTCGATGAGGGCTCTGGCTGCTGAATCATCCAATAGATCTCCATCCTTGATGGCGGCATGGCAGGCTATGCTGGCCATAATACCCTGGGCAGGGTTGTCGTCGATGGCGCCTTCCCTGAAAGCGTCCATCAGGGCTGGCATGCCCTTGTCTCCCAAAAACGAAGGCACGCCGCTGACGATAAAGCTTGAATTTGAAGCCTCTATCCTGTAGCCCATCCGCTCAAGTTCGGGGAGGGCTTTTTTGAGCCTGGCCTCTTCTCCGTCGCTCTCCCCTTCGAACACGAAAGGGACGAGGAGGGGCTGGCTGGTGGACGTTCCAGCCGTGATTTCATCATAGAGGATGCGCTCATGCGCGGCATGCTGATCGAGGATAAATAGTTCCTCGCCTTTTGCGAAGACGAGGAAGGGGCCGAAGGCTCGTCCGAGATAATGGAATGAGGAGGTGGCGCCGGTGTCATCTCCGGGGCTGGATTCCCTCTGCGGGGCAGCCCAGCCGCTCGATGGATTGCGGACAGCCGCCTGCAGCGTATCCCAAAAGGCTCTGTCCACCACGGGGTTGGTAAAGGCGCCTCCTGAGCCTGCAACGTAGGTACCTGGCTGGGGGTTGAAGCCGGGAAAACTCCTCTCCTTTACGACGCCTGCCGACATGTCAGTGGGACCAGAACCCAGGACGGAATGGAGATGGGCGCGAAGTCCTGAATAGAAGCCGGATTTCATGGGCTCGGGATTCTTTATCCTTACCTCGCGCTTTGCGGGATGGATGTTGAAATCGGCCTGCGACGGATCGATCTCGATGAAGAGGAAGGCGCAGGGCTTCATGCCGCCGGGAAGATACTCGGAGAAGGCATATTCCAGGCTGCCAAGGAAGCCCCACTCGGGAACCCTGCGCCGGTTGACGAAGACCTGGAGGTATTTCCTGTCCTTCCTGTGGAAGGAAGGATCGGCGTAGACCGTTGTCAAGAATGCGCCGCCAGCCTCGATTTCGAAACGCGATAGGATGGTTCTGGGTATTTCGCGGTAGAGGAGGGCGATGCGTTCTTCGAGGCTGGCGGCGGGATAGTGTTCGCTTTCGGCGCCCGAGCCCCAGCTGAAGGTTATGCCCGGGTGGGCGAGGGCGCGCTCAACGAAGGTTTGCCGACAAAGGAGGGCTTCCGAAGGGGGGCGTTTGAGGAACTGCCGCCGCGCGGGGAAGCGCTCGAAAAGACCCTTTACGCTCACGGTCGTGCCCTCCCGGGCGGCGACAGGCTCGAGGGAAGGCTCCCCTGCTGTCTCCTGCCTGAGCCGCCAGGCGGTTTCGGCACCAGGTTCCTTGCTCGTCATCTCCAGCCGTGCGACGGCGGCTATCGAAGCCAGGGCTTCACCGCGGAAGCCGAGGGTGCGGGCGACAAGGAGGTCGTCGGCACTCTCAATCTTGCTTGTCGCATGCTCGAGTATGGAGAGGGACAGGTCGTTCTTCGACATGCCCGAGCCGTTGTCGGATACGCGGACGAGATCGATGCCGCCTTTTTCAATCTCCACGCCGATGGAGCTGGCGCCCGAGTCGATGGCGTTGTCGATGAGTTCCCTCAATGCCGATGCGGGTCTGTCGATCACTTCGCCGGCAGCTATGAGGCGCGATGTCTCGGCGGGCAGTATGTGGATGCGTGCCATCACAACACTATAGCGACTCCTACAATATAAAAAAAGGACGCCCCGCAGGGAGGCGTCCTGAAAAGTGGAGGCTTTGAGCCTAGAACCTGAACCTTGTCTCCATGGTGATGGAGGGTGTCATCCGGACGCCGCTCGAGGGGTCGCCGATCGTCTTGTACACGACATTTCCTGTGGTTGGATCGCGCTTGGCCACCGCCTTGAAGATGAGGCCTATGGCGAGGTTGGGCGTGCCGGGGATGGGGATTTCGATCTCGCCCGCGAAGGCTGTCTTCTCGTCGAAGAATTCGAAGCTGTCGTCGACGATCGAGCCGACGAGGTTCCACTTGTCATAATAGATAGCGCCGGAGAGGTCGACGACGGGGATGAGGCCTTTCTTGATGCCCAAACCCGCATGGAATTCATCGTCGGCGGTAGCGCTGAGCTTGAATCCGTCCTCGGGGTTCCAGGGCCACATATAGCCTGCCTGGAGCATGAGCTTGTCCTTGAAGAGGGTGAAGCCCGCCTCGCCGTAGATGCCCATGACGGTCGGATTATTGGCGATTAGTGCCCCATCAAGGTAATCGAGATAGTGTGTGGCATAGGCTGACCGGCTGCGCTCGTAGGTGGAATCGAAGAAGGCAGGCCTGAAGATGCCGGTGAAGTATCTGTACTCAAGCCTCCAGTCGATTAAGAGAAGGTTGCCCATGAAGCCTGTGGCCGCACCCCAGTTCCGAGGTCCGCTATCCCAAATAAGATCGGTCTGCAGG
>JBAQLW010000061.1:0-8370 GCA_049302175.1 Rectinemataceae bacterium | reverse complement strand
GATGCTCCAGGCACTCCCGCTTGAGGATGAGGACAGAGACCCCCTCGTGGCACAGCTCCTCGCGTATCGCAGCGACATTGACCTCATGGCTTTTCCGGTGGGCTTCGAGCAGCCTTATGTGCTTGCTTTCGACCCCCAGGCCCTCGAGAAGGGCGGGCAGCCTGGAACCCGGCGAAATCGTGGGCTGGGCTCCCGTCATGCCCGTCGTGCTGTTGTCCAGGATGAGGACGGTGAGCGAGTTTCCATGGGCCAGGGCATCGATGATATTCGTCATGCCCGAGTGATAGAAGGTGGAATCGCCGATGACCGCGACGGATTTCTTCTGTCCGACGCAGGAAGCGCCACGCGCCATTCCAATCGAGGCGCCCATGTCGACGCAGGATTCCACAGCGTTCCAGGGCGGGAGCGCCGACAGGGTGTAGCAGCCGATATCCGAAGCGGCGAAAAATTCAGCCTCTCCCTTCAGCGCCTCGGAGAGGGCCGTTATCGAATCGGCGTGCGGGCAGCCTTGGCAGAACTGGGGAGGACGCTGGGCGATCCTCAGGTTTGGCGCGGGGAGAGTCTCGCGCGGGGCGAGCCCAAGCGCCTCTCTCACCGAGTCGGCCGAAAGCTCCCCATCGAGGGGAATTCTGCCCGACAGCCTGCCTTCGACCGGCAGGGGAGCCGAGAATACGCCGTTTATCTCTCGCTCGATGAAGGGATAGCCTTCCTCAATCACGAGGAGCTTCTGGACGTGGGCGGCCAATCGGCGAATCTTCTCAAAACCCATCGGATAGCGCCCGATATGAAGATGCGAGGGACGGGCTCCCCCGTGGGCAGCCGCCCAATCCTCCTCGTTTTCGAGATAGTAGCGCAGGCCCAGACCGCAGGTGATAACGCCGAGACCCTTGTCGCGCATAGCGAGGGAGGCTGCCTCTTCCGCGTCAGCCCGGAACTGCGGGTTCTTCTCCAGCAGCAGCTTCCAGCGTTTGCGAGCCATGGCGGGCATCAGTATCCATGATTGCGGATCGTCGCTCTTTCCTTGTACGTTCTGGACGCGCGCCGCCCTCGTCCGCACTGCCGAGCGAGAATGAGCCAGCCGCGTCGTAATACGCAACAGAACCGGCACCTCGTGGGCCTCCGAATAATCGAAGGCGGCACGCGTCATATCGTAGGCTTCCTGCTGGTCCGAAGGCTCGAAGCAGGGCACGCGCGCGAAATCGGCAAGTACCCGCGAATCCTGCTCGTCCTGGCTCGAATGCATACCCGGATCATCGGCCACCGCCACGACAAGGCCTCCCTTTATCCGCACCAGGGCTGAATTCGTAAAAGGATCCATGGCTACGTTGAGACCCACATGCTTCATCGAAACCATAGCCCGTCTGCCGGCGAATGAAGCGCCCAGGGCCGATTCGTAGGCGGTCTTTTCGTTGCAGCACCACTGCGCGACGGTAAAAGCCCTGTCAGCCTCGGGCAGGGAAGCCCTATACGCCTCCAGATTCTCCTGCATGAACTCCATAATCTCGGTGGAAGGCGTTCCGGGAGAGGCGAAAGCCCCCGAAAGGCCCGCATCCAGGGCACCGCAGCCAACCGCCTCGTCTCCCGACAAAACCAAATCCGACATCGCGCTTCTCCTTCTCAGAAATAGAGCTCGTATTCCTGAGGCACAGGGGCGTTATAGACGTATTCCGCGTCTTTCGCTTTTCGCGCCGCCCACTCGGCGATGAGTTCGGGTGGAAAAACGCTCCGCAGGTATTCGTTGTCCTTCTTCAGGCCAGCCAGAACATGGAAAAGCCCCGTGGGAAAGGTGTTTTTCGGCGCTAACTTTTCGGTGGAGAAGCCCATGGCTACGGGATCGAGGTCGCGGCTGATACCGTCCAGCCCCGCGAGAACCATGGCGGCGAGGAAATAGTAGATATTGGCCGTGGCATCTCCCGTCCTGAACTCGATCCTCGCCTCGCCCTTCCCGAGATAGCCGGGGATGCGCACCGCGGCTGCCCGCGAACCCTGGGCGAAGGTGGCGCTCACCGGCGCCTCGTAGCCGGCCACGAGGCGCCGGTAGGAATTAGTGGAGGGATTCGAGAAAGCGAGCAGCGAGCCCGTCAGGGCATGGGAGAGTATGCCGGCAGTATAGGCGAGACCTGCCCGCGAAAGCCCGTGAAGCCCCTCGCCTGGGAAAATCGACATTCCATCCTTGACGATATACTGATGCACATGCATGCCGCTACCCGCGATCTTGTACATAGGCTTCGGCATGAAGGTGACGCGCAGCCCCAGCTCGTCAGCCTCGTTGCGCAGAATCCACTGGGCGAGAGTGACGAAATCGCCCGCCCTTGCCATAGAGATGAAGTCCAGCTCGATTTCGAGCTGCGAGGATCCCACCTCATGGTGGTGATACTTGACGGGAATCCCCGCGTCGACCATGGACTGCACGGCCTTGTTTCGCAGGAGCTGATAGCGATCATCGGGCGAGGACAGATGATAGGCGCGCGATAGCCCCACGCGCGGCGCGTCCTCCGACTCCTCCCCAATGCCCTCGGAATTTTTCACGAAATAATAGGAATGATCCACCATCGTTGAGTAGCGCACATCATCAAAAACATAGAATTCCAGCTCGACGAGAAGCATCACGTCATCGCCAATCCCTCTCTTCCTCATTTCCCCGAGAGCGGCTGCCTCGATCCGCCTCGGATACTGTAGAAAAGGCTCGCCATCAGTCGTCTTCACATCGCAGAATGCGTGGAGAATCCTGAACCCATCCTTCTCCTCGACGAATGCCGTATCGAGGTCGGGGACGGCCACCATGTCCGAGGAATGCACCGTGGCGTAGCCGAAGTTCGAAGCGTCGAAGCCTATACCTTTTTTCAAAACCCCATCACTGGCATAGCTCGTCGGCAGACTCACGGCCTTCGGCTTTCCGTCGACATCGATGACGAGAAGGGAGAGGTAATCGAATCCGCCCATATCGCGATTCCATGCTGAAAGCTTCATAGTTTCTCCATAAAGATGCAGTGCCGATAGGCTCGGATGCGGTTCAGAGGCCGCGGGGGTGTGCCTGATTCATCCTAACCCGACAAGGTATATTTGACAAGTTATGAAACGATGGTGTCAAAAAATGAAATAAGAATGAAAAATGTGTGCATAAATATTCGCAAATTTCTTCAGTAAAGAAATACACTATCAGGCAAGCGTACTCGCTCAGGTAAAATCCATTTCCGGCAACCCGTCCTTCAGGATTCTCCGCACCGGCGCTTTGCTCAGCAATATGCCCATTTCCATGAAAGTCACGATTTCCGCATCGAAAAGGTGGCCTCCGAAAACCTCCTTGCTTCTGTTTCCGAACGAAGCATGAAGGTGAAAAGGCTGAGCCTCGAACTTCATGATGAAGCCGCTCAAGGCCAATAACTCAAGCGGCCCTGCAAGTTTCTCTCTGTCGTAACTCACCGCCATGTCCTGATAGCTTCCATAGCCTATATCGATGTTTTTGAGCAGGCCCAGAGCGGTTATGATGGTACCGGTCCGCTTCATAGATGTCATCGCGACCAGTGCGCGCAGATCTTGTGCCACGGATTCGCCCTTCTCCATCACGACATACAGAAGCCTTCCATCGAAATGTGTCTTCATGCATTACAGTATAGATTCTATCTTGCCACGATGCCATCGCTGCATGCCACCTTGGCAATGCTCGGTGCTTGACAGAGTGCCCTTGTAGCGGTAAAAATACCCTCCGCGTAGTCAGGCTCCGCTCGCCCAGATGGTGGAATTGGCAGACACGCTAGATTCAGGTTCTAGTGCGAAAGCATGGGGGTTCAAGTCCCCCTCTGGGCATTTCTTTATTTAATAATGAATTACGGAAAAACAAGTTTACTGGTCGAGAAACTTTCGCTTTTCTGTACTTTTACAATGATCAGTATTATGAGACCGTCCTATCCATCAAGCCTAGAAATTCAGCACGGGGTGATATGTATGCGCTACTTGAGGGGTTGATAGAAAAGTATGGCGATCCAAATTCCTAGGAAGGAGATTTTACTAGTATATGGGATTTCGGAGATAAAGGTATAATATCCCTAACCTGGAGTAATTCTGCTGTTTATTTATCTTACTCCGACGGTGTTATTTCAGCAATCGTCGAGGAATTAGAAAAGCAGGCTGAGGTAGAAAAACAAAAAGCGGCGGCAGAAAAGACGAAGGCCGAACTATCCGAACTATGATTTTTAGCCCTTCTTTTCCCTGATACCCGGCAGGTAGGCGATCCAATACAATCCGTTTCGTCGTGTTGGTCACCTTTGTGTAAATCTTGGTCGTCCTGGTTGACTTATGGCCAAGCAATTTGAAGACTGTATACAGGTCGGTACTTGCCTCACGTGACAGGACGATGAAAATCAGGGGGAATAGAGAATCCTAGAACCATGTGAAGAGGAATGTTTACTCTATAAATTTCCGATAGTCCACACCGAGCACTTCGCCGAGCTTTCGCGCCATAGCAAGCCCCACGGCACGACGATCATTCTCTATGGCGGAAAGATTCGGATACTTCGTGCCTACGACGTTGGCAAGCCCTACCAGGGTCATTCCCGCCCGCTCACGATACGCACGAATGAGCTTTCCGGGCGTTTTTGCGGCCTTTATTTCATGTGCAAGGGCAGTTTCCTTCCACTCCACGGCCTCACCCTCGTCGTCAAGAAGAACGGCGTTGGGGAAGCGCTCTTTGACGAGAGCGGCGACCTTGTCCGCCCCTTCACCACTGAGATTGACTTTAATACGGCGCGTCTTCTCGACTACCTGCATAATATACCTCTATGTCTATCGATTCAGCTTCGCAGTACCAGCACGCTACCCATGAATAGGCTAGGTGGCAGTGATACTTTGACTTTCCGAGCGAAGAGAAATTCGGCCACTTCGTTTGAATCGGTCCCTTTTCCTCTAGGTCTTCGGCCAATTCATCGAAAAGAAGCTGAATTGATTCCGGAGCTTTAGAGATCCTTTTCAATGCGGCTTTCTTCACCATCACCCGGTACATACCTGAATGTATCATTCATGATACATAACGTCAAGGTGAATTCATCATCAAAGGCAAGGAATCGACCGTTGACGATGAATAGTGAGGAAAACTGAACGAAAAGTCGAACTTTCCGAAGAAGGCCCTTAATGATAAACTTCCATATGGCTATTGCCCTCGATTTACGCGAGTAATGGGCAACACAGACCGTAGAGCATACGTAGAAGTAGCATGTTCTAAAACAGGGGAATCCTTGTATTTATTGACTATAATTCAACAATAGCATGGGGGTTCAAGTCCCCCTCTGGGCATTTTCAAGGCTTCCGAAAGGGAGCCTTTTTTGATCTGTTTTACCATGGGTACATTGAATAAACCTAAGATATATTGCGGCTGATTTTTTTACAGGATTACCGGACGGGCAGGATGGACCGGACTCGTACGGAACGATGGCTTACGCCGGGGATTTACCGAATTGAAAAAACAGGGGCTGATCTGTTCGAACAGCCCTCAACAGTAAAGCAAATTCTCGATGATACATGTCGGTTATTTTTTCAAGGGTGGATTGGTGGCATCGGGCTACCACATGGCGAAGCTGTTCGGGCGGCCGTGCTTGGTGACGGCGGAGAGAGCATAGATATCAGCTTTAGGCTTTCCATAGGCAAAGGTACCGGGATTCTGACCTACGCTTGAGCCGTCCATCGTGCCGAAGAAGTGGGTTCTGTAGCCGAGATTGTAGGCTGCCATGGAGAGGAATGCGCTTGCCATACCCGCATCGTAATAGGAAAATACGGTCGGCATGTAGTAAACTTCGTACTTGGCTTTATGATCAGCTTGAGCCAAGCGGTAAATAATTCGTTTCGGCGATGAGTACGTTTGAGGACTCACCCTGATTGATCGAATACCTCCTTTCAGTGAGCTGAATCGTCACATTGCATGAATTATTGACCGTATAACCGATTGAAAATTCACCCGTAGAGCTGCTCGCGTATGCACTATAAGTGATACTCAGATCCAGCAAAACATCCTGATGGTCCCGTTCCCTATTGAGCCCACTTCACCCCAGACGCGCGGCGGAAGAGGAGGCCTCTGCCGGTAAAAATGACGATGTAGATGCCGTTAATGACGAGAAGTTCGGCGGGAGGGCTGATGAATTTAATTGACAATTATTAAATCCGCTATATGATGGTAATTATTCCTCTATGTAGAAAGTTATTTCACATATTGGAAATCTTATACAGGAGGCCGAGAATGAAGAAGCTGGTAATTATTATGATGCTAGCGATTCTTGCGGGTTCAGCGTTCGGACAGGCTAAGGTTCTCATGCGCGTCGGAGACATCGAGAATATTTCCAACCTGGGAGCTATCGCGCTCGATCGCTTCGCCGATTCCGTCGCCAAACAGAGCGGCGGAGACTTCGAAGTGCGGGCATTTCACGCGTCTCAGCTGGGAGAGGCTAGCAAGCAACTCGAACTCGTAAAATCCGGAGCCTTGCAGGCCTTCCGCTGCTCGATTTCTTGGCTCGCCGACTTCGATACCGGATTCTCCCTCACGGATTTCCCCTTTACCGCGGGAAACCCTGAACAGGCCAAGGCGATCGCCAATTCTCCTGGACTGCAGAAACTAAATGAAAAGCTCGCGAAAGAGCATGGGATCCGATTCGTCACCGCGGGCTGGACCAGGCTTCCCCGCCAGATACTGCTCTCCAAGCCTATAAAGTCGGTAGAGGATTTAAAAGGCGTCAAACTGCGTGTTCCTGGAGCCTATTCCTATATTCAGAGCTTCAAAGCCCTCGGGGCGACGCCTACCCCGGTCGCCTTCGCAGAAACCTACCTTGCACTCAAGCAGGGTGTCGTCGATGGAGCCGAAAACCATGTTGAATCTCTCTACAACATGAAATGGTATGAATCCGCCAAACATCTCGTCATCACCGATCATAGTTATGATATCACCGGTTTTATGGTCAATGATGCGTGGTGGAAGAAACTCACCGAAGCCCAGCGGAAAATGGTTGTCGACACTTTCTACGAAGTGGACCAGTGGTTCATCAAGGAGAACGAAAACCTCCAACAGTACTACATCGATTTGATGGTCAAGGAAGGTGTGAAGGTGTATAAACTCGACAAGGAAAGCTTCCGCAGGAAGGTATACCCCATGGTTATGGAGCAGGCTGAGCGCGATGGCGAATGGCAGAAGGGACTTTGGGCTGAGGTTCAGGCTCTCCTAAAGTAAATCTTTAAAGCCAGTGAGTGCGCCTTCCATGGAAGTATCATCGGAGGCGCACTAATGGTCTTAGAGACGAAGAACCAAAAACACTGAGGGAGGGACAAACATGAAACGGATTCTCGCTGGCTTAAAAATGGGCTATACAGGGCTGCTCTTTGTGTCAATGACCTGCATCGTTCTGCTGATATTCCTGCAGATAGTGGCACGGTATGTTTTCAATTCGCCATTTTCATGGACGGAAGAGATCACTCTATTCGCCTTCTGTTGGCTGACCTTCTCCGGCAGCGCTATCGCGAGCTACGAGAACAACCATCTCGAGGTGGATTTTTTCTATAACAGGCTCCCCCCAATCGGTAAAAAGATTCTACAGGCTCTCATCTATATTGTATCAATCGGTCTTGGCGTTTTCATGGTTGCCGATGCGTTGATGACCATGGGAAGGCAGAAGGGTATAAGTTCCGTGGCGGCGCGGTTGCCGATCGGACTATACACGGTCGCCGTGGTGATCGGGTTTCTTGGGATGACGATTTTCTGTGCGTCGCATCTTTTTATGCCCGCCAGTATTATAAAATCAAAACATGGGTCCGACACGTCCCAATCTTCTGCAGAGGTATAACCGATGGGTAGCTCTTCGTTCATACTCGTACTTCTGGTACTCATGCTCTTAAAGGTTCCAGTGGCTTTCAGCCTTGGTATCTCCTGTGTCTATTATTTCGTTACCAATGGAGTTCCTCTCGAAACCATCCCGCAGATCATGATGGGCACCTTCAGCTCATTCACGCTCTTGGCGATCCCGCTCTTCATGATGGCGGGTCAGATCATGAATATGGGTGGGGTGACAAAACGCCTGTTCGATTTCTGCAAAAATCTTGTGGGCCACATCCCAGGTGGACTTGGCCATGTAAATGTCGTCGCCAGTCTCGTTTTTGCCGGCATGTCAGGGTCTTCAACCGCTGACGCAGCCGGTCTGGGCACCATCGAAATCGATTACATGAAGAAGGAAGGCTATGATCCGGCTTTTTCCGCAGCCGTCACCGCCGCCTCATCTACCGTTGGCACTATTATGCCACCGAGCCTGGGATTCGTGATCTATGGCTCCATGACAGGCACGTCGATCGGCGGCCTATTCATGGCAGGTATCATCCCGGCGTTTATTATGACTTTTGCCC
>JBAQLW010000060.1:0-3220 GCA_049302175.1 Rectinemataceae bacterium | reverse complement strand
GTCGAGCCGGCCGCGAAATCGAAGACCTTGCAGATGCCGGTTTGGATGGTGCCAGGGAAGGTAACAGTGTCCCCGAGGATAGCGTTTTCGCCCGCGACTCTCCCCTCGAGATTGGCGAGATCGCCGTAAGGGGCGAGAATCTTTTTGCCGGTGAGCCTGTTGGGAATCTCCACGCAGTCGCCGATGGCATAGATATCCTTGTCCGAGGTCCGCATGTATTCGTTGACTTCGATTCCGCCCACCGCGCCTATGGCGATGCCCGCATTTCTTGCGAGCGCGACATTGGGGGTCACGCCTATCGCGACAACAGCCAATTCACATTCGAGTTCGGTGCCATTCTTGAGCTTGATGCCGGTGAGTTTACCGTCCTTGCCGAGGAATTCCGCCAGACCATTGCCGACGATCACGTTGGCACCTTTGCTGCGGACATGATTCTCCACGAGCTTGGCCATATCCCAGTCGAGGAAGGTGAGTATCTGAGGGAGCATTTCGACAACGGTGACTTCGATACCCGCAAGGTGGAGAGCCTCGCAGGTTTCGATACCGATCAACCCACCGCCCACGACCACGGCTTTCTTGATTTTCCCCTCGTCGCGGACGGAGCGGAGAAAGTCGGCGTCCTTCATCGACTGGAGGGTCGTTATGCCTTCAAGATCGATGCCGGGGATGGGCGGCATCTTGGCATTCGCGCCCGTGGCGATGATGAGTTTGTCATAACCAATCGTCGTGGTTTCTCCCGTCGCGAGGTTTTTGCAGGTGACCATATGTCCCTGGGGGTCGATGCTCGTCACTTCGCTGTTCGTTCGGGCGTCGATCGCCTTGGCGTTGAGATAGAATTTCGGATTCCGGACGACGCCCGCCGGCGTGCAGAGAAGCTGATCCCTGTCGTCGAACGTGCCTCCAACGTAATACGGATAGCCACAGGACGCCATCGAAAGATCAGCTCCTTTCTGAAGGACGATAATATCGGCGCTTTCGTCCAGCCGCCTGGCCTTGGCCGCGGCCTTGGGGCCAGCCGCCGATCCGCCGATGACCACGATTCGTTTCTTGCTCATTCCGTTCTCCTGCATGATTTTATTTTAAGGGGACAATGACGTCCGCCATCGCCTCCCCCAGATCTTTGCCTGCTTCCGTGATCTCGACGCGAATGCCCGCGGCGCTCAGGGCGGCTGCCGCCTTGGGGCCTACCTCCGGCGCGATGAGGACGCCTACCCCCTTTTCCGTGAGGAAAGCCGCGGCGCCCGTACCGGCGCCATGTTCGGTATTGACGCCCTCGTTCGGGGCGATCACGTAGCTCGAGTCAGCGTCATTGTAAAGCGCGAAACTTTTCGCTCGGCCGAAAACCTTTCCGACGGTTTTCCCATCGTCTGTCGGTAATGCATATTTCATAGCTTCTCCTTTATTGTCGCGGCGCATGGCTCTTTGCGCTGCATAGCCAAAATCACTCCCTTGACCGCCTCGATTGTATCGGTGACCCGATTGCCCATATCTCCTCCAATAGAAAGCCAGGTGTTCCCCGACTCCTCGATAGCCCGCAGCGCCGGATCGAAGGGTATTTCGCCGGCGAGAGGAATGCCGGTTTCCGCGAGCATGGTCCGTGCTCTTGCGTCCATCTCGGCGCTGAGGCCAGTCTTGTTCATGACGGCGATGGCTTTTCTCTTCATGGAACGAACGAGGTCGACAAGTCGCCGCGCGTCCCTGATACCCGACGCGCTGGCTTCCACCACGATGATGACGAGGTCGGCACCGCTCAACGAGGCGATGACGGGGCAACCGATTCCGGGCGCTGAATCGACCACGATGACACTTGTCTCGCTGGCTAATTGTCCCGCGCGATCGCGGACGACCCGGACGAGTTTGCCGCTCGTGTCCTCTCCTGGCTCAAGTTCGGCGTACACCAGGGCAGGTCCTCGTGCCGTGTCCGCTACAAAGAATTCGCCGACTTGTTTTTCGTACATGACGACGGCACCCCTGGGGCAGGTGTCCAGACAGGCGCCGCAGCGCTCGCAGAGTTCGGGCACTATGACATAGGATTGCCCATAGGCGGATTTTCGGATCGCGTCGAATCGGCAAGCCAAGATACAGCGTCCGCAGGCAGTGCAGGCCTTGGCTTTGATGGAAAATCCAGGTCCCGCAAAATAGGGGGATCGTTCCCTTTCCCTTGCGTGGAGGGCGATCGCGCCGTTGGCGGCGTCCACGTCGCAGTCGGCGAAGATGCACTTTCCCTCAGGCATAGCCGCGATCGCCACGGCGAGGGCCGCCGCGATCGATGTCTTGCCGGCTCCGCCCTTTCCGCTCGCGACACTCACCGTCGTCATGCTGATGCCCTCCGTGAAACGCTCTCCAGCACTGTGGCGACGATCGTGTCCATTTCGTGCATGAAAGGGACGTCACCGCTCCAGAGCGCTGCCGACGCCCCTGACTCCGCTCGCGAACGCAGAAAGGCGATGCGCCCGATTACGGGAATGGACTTGTCGACGCAGAATCCCGCGATATCGGCGCTTCCGAAGCCATCCTTGTTGATGACGACGCCGGTAGGTATGCCACGGCTTTTCGTCAGCCTTATCGCGGCGTTGAGATCGTGGAGGGAGAATGCCGTGGGTTCGGCGACGAGAATCACATAATCGGCGCCCTCAATCGAATGCGTGGCCGGACATGAGACTCCAGGAGGGCAATCCCGTATCTGAATCGCCGCCTTGTATGCGCTCGCTCGACGTTTTACCACCTCGATGACGGCGGTGGATCGTATGTCGCCCACATCCATTCGCCCTTCGAGAAGGTGGAGTTCCCCCGTCATAAAGGAGGAAGTACGGCCTACGGTTGTTTCTATTTCACCCAGCGCCGACGCGGGACAAACCGAGACGCAGCGCCCGCAGCCTTTGCATAATTCGCTGCTTATGGTGACGACGCCGCCGAGGGCAACGATAGCCCCGAAACGGCAGGCTTTGGCGCAAATCCCGCAGCCCGTACAGCGCTCCGGGATAATAGAAGGAATGGGGACTTTGACCGGCTTAGCCTCTTCCATAAGCTTGGCCTTCGGGAAATAGCCGATGATGTCGGGCGCCTCGACGTCGAGGTCGACGAGCAGCGTTTTGTGGGAGCGGGAGCACGCGAGGGCGAGATGGGCGGCGACCGTCGTCTTGCCGGTACCGCCCTTGCCGCTCGCGACGGCAATCACCGCCGCCCGCGGTTCGCTCACTTTTCCGCTTCTTTGTTTGCC